>JBAXYX010000116.1:0-7447 GCA_041670625.1 Lentimicrobiaceae bacterium
CGCTGAAGGATCAGATAAGGGTTATTCAAGAATCATTAATAAATAGCTCAAAACTCAAATAAGAATTGCTCAGCAATCATATAAGGATCAGATAAGAATCACTTAAGAATCAAATAAGGATCACATGGGGATCACATGGGGATCACATAAGAATCGCTTAAGGATCAGATAAGAATCGCTCAATGAGATTAAGTAGTCCAATTTTTAATGGATGTCAAAATAATAAAGTGTTAAAAAATGAATGATTTGAAGTATTTATTCTGTATAATTGTTGATTGCCATATACCAAATGAAGGGCTTCCCATGATTTAGTATATAGACATTAAGAGTGTATAACCGAGTTTTAATGAAAAAATACATGTTGCATGCCAAAACTTAAGGATCAAAAAGAACATTCGCTGCCACTAAAGAATGAAGGTATTTTCAAGGATATGTTTTTTCAAACTCCAACACCCATGTGGATATTTGACATGGAGACTTTGTGCTTCCTTGAAGTAAATGATGCAGCATTGAAAAAATATCAATATTCACGTGAAGAGTTCCTCTCAATGACTGTTAAAGACATAAGACCGGAAGAGGATATTGAAGCTTTAATTAAAGATGTAGCAGCATCAGAAGGAAGAATAAATTATCCGGGAGTATGGAGGCATAGGAAAAAGAATGGTGAAATTGTATTCATGGAAATAGCTTCACACCCGATTACTTTTAATGGACGCAGCGCACGTTATATATTAGCTTCTGATGTTACAGAAAAAAGGAACATCGAACAATCTTTAAAGAATAGCGAAGCTAGGTTTCGTACTATAGTTGAAAGAGCTCCTGAACCGATATTCATCAAGATTGACGGCACATTTGCTTATTTAAATTCAGCAGCCCTTAAACTGTTAAAAGCAAATGATTTTTCTGATCTTAAAGGGAAACGTCCAATAGATCTGGTACATCCTGATTTCCGCAAATTAATATATGACCGGGACAATTCAATAAATGAGGAAGATGAATCGTCATTTGCACCTGATGAAATTAAAATTATCGTCCTTGATGGTTCTGAATTATGGATTGAAGCAGCAGAACAGCCTATTGAGTATGAAGGTAAAATGGGTATGCTGGTATTTATGAGAGATATAACAAACTACAAAAAGAATCTGGAATCAATTAGTTACCAAGAGTATTTATTAAAGCAAATGGGAAGGATTGCCAAGATTGGTGGTTGGGAATTTGACCCGGAAACAGGCAAAGGAACCTGGACAGAAGAAGTGGCAAGAATACATGGTATGGATATTCAAGGAAAAACCAGCAGGGAAATGGGATTGAGCTTTTATACAGATGAGTCCAGAGTTAAAATTGAAAAAGCTATTACTGACACTATGAATAATCATAGTTCATATGATCTGGAACTTGAGATTATTCTTGAGAACGGAATTCACAAATGGGCTCATACTTTTGGACAACCTGTCATTGAGGATGGTAAGGTTATCAAAATAAGGGGAGCATTTCAGGATATTACCCAACATAAAGTATCTGAAAATATTTTAATAGAAAGTGAGGAGAAATATCGTGCTATTTTTGAACACAATATAGATGCCATGTTGTTATCAACACCTGAAGGGAAGATTATTGAGGCAAACCAGGCTGCATGCAAATTATTTGGATATACGGAAGCCGAGCTGAAAGTATTAGGCAGAGATATTATTATTGACCGATTACATAATGATAATGGATCAGATCCATTTGTAGAAGAAAGAAAAAGTAAGGACGATTCAAAAAGTGAGCTGACGATTATTCGGAAAGATGGCCAGGCTATTCAAACGGAAATATCATTTACTATCTTTAATGATGCTGCAGGCCAGAGAAAAATTAGCATCATTATACGTGATATTACTATTAGAATATTAGCTGAGAAAGCATTAAAAGAGAGTAAAAGAAGGTACAGAAACCTTCTGCAGGTCGCACCTGTCGGGATCGCTGTAATTGCCAATCAATTGATAGCCTACATTAATCCCAAGGGTATCAAATTATTGGGTGCTAATTGCCTGGATGAATTAGTGGGGAAAAATATTACTGAGATACTGGGAACAAATGTTGATCTGCATTTAGTTCCCCCTAATTCAAATACGAACAAATCATCCCTGCCTAAAGAATGGATTTTCAACAGAATAGACCATAAAAATTTAAATGCCGAAGTTATGGTTTCAGGGCTTGAATATGAGGGGAAATCAGCTATTCAGATTATCTTTAGTGATATAACTGAAAGGAAAAAAGCAGAAGATTTAATCAGGCAACATAATGCTGAGCTGGAGAAACGAATAGAGGAAAGAACCGCACAACTGATTGCCTTAAATCAAGATCTGGAGGCTTTTGCTTATTCTGTATCTCATGATTTACGAACCCCTTTGAGAGGAATAAACGGACTTACCCAAATCCTACAGGAGAAGTATGCAGATAAACTTGATGAAGAAGGTGCAAAGCTTTGCTATCGAATACGCGTTAATTCTTTAAAAATGAGCACTTTGATTGAAGATTTGCTTGCATTTTCAAAAGCGAGTACTTTAGAAGTTCACAAAGTAAAGGTTAATATGAACAAACTGGTCAGGGAAGCAATTGGTGAACTGGGAGATAAGGAGTCGCTCTCAAAGATTGAGATTTCAATAAATGACCTTCCTCCCATTCAAGGGGATGCTATTTTGCTGAAGCAAGTGTGGATTAACCTGATTTCAAATGCTGTTAAATTTACTTCACATAAAGAATACAGGGCTATAGAGATTTCAGGAGAGAAAAAAGGAATAAATTATATCTATCAAGTCAAGGATAATGGAGCGGGATTCGATATGTCCTATGCTGATAAATTATTTGCTGCATTTAAAAGGTTGCATAGTGATCAGGAATTTAAGGGAACCGGTGCAGGGTTAGCCATAGTACAGAGAATCATTTTAAAACATGGCGGTAAAATATGGGCAGAAGGGGAAGTAGAGAAAGACGCAACTTTTACATTTGCCTTACCTGTATAGAAGGATTCTTATCCACCTGATTATTTTTCTTGCCTAAGGGGCTTGCTGCATCCTTAAGATCAAAATTATGATTATTTGCATCAATGGTTTTGCTTTTAGTAACCGTTATCTTATTATATTTTACTAATTTTGATGTTTCAAACTAAGGAATTTACTAACCTTTAAAAAATACTACTCATGAAAAAAGTAATTTTCACTGAACACGCACCAAAAGCTGTTGGACCATACAGCCAGGCAATCGAAAAAAACGGAACATTATATATTTCAGGTCAGGTGCCTATTGATCCTGCTACCAATAAAATAGTAGAAGGTGGAATTTCAGAACAAACGGAACGAGTAATGAAGAACATTGCAGCAATACTTCAGGCAGCAGGCTATGAATTTTCAGATGTTGTTAAATGCACTTGTCTGTTAAGCGATATGGCTAACTTTGGGATTGTAAACGAAATTTATGGCAGGTCATTTACTCAGAACCCTCCTGCAAGGGCAGCATTTGGAGTCGTAAAACTGCCATTGGGAGCTCTGATTGAAATTGAAGTTATTGCTTGTAAATAGTTGATTTAATGAAGAGAATACTTCTGTTTTTCACCATTTTATTACTATCTGCACGGATTTCATTTGCCGGTGAGGGTATGTGGTTGCCTTTTCTGCTGGAGCAACTGAATGAACCTGAAATGAAAAGTATGGGAATGCGAATAAGTGCTGAGGATATTTACAGCATCAATAAATCAAGTTTGAAGGATGCTATTTTGCTCTTTGGAGGAGGTTGTACTGCTGAAATAGTATCTGATCAGGGTCTTGTCCTAACCAATCATCATTGTGGCTACGGACAAATTCAAAGGCACAGTTCACTGGAGCAGGATTATCTTACTGATGGATTCTGGGCTATGAACAAATCGGAAGAATTGCCTAATCCTGGCCTCAGTGTAACGTTGCTTATTCGTATGGAAGATGTGACACAAAAAGCGCTGGCAGGTGTTAAGGACGGTGTATCTGAAAAAGAGCGGGAAGCCTTGATAAAAGCTAATATTAGTGATATTGAAAAGGCTGCAGTTGAAGGATCTACTTATGGTGCTAAGGTTAAACCTTTTTATTATGGCAATGAGTACTACCTTTTTGTAACGCAAACTTTCAAAGACGTGCGCTTGGTTGGCGCTCCTCCTTCAAACATAGGTAAGTTTGGAGGGGATACCGATAACTGGATGTGGCCACGGCATACTGGTGATTTTTCAATATTCCGTATCTATGTGGACAAAAACAATGAACCAGCAGAGTATTCTCCTGATAATGTACCTTATAAGCCCAAATATCATTTGCCGGTTTCACTCAAGGGAGTAGAAAAGGGGGATTTTACTTTTGTTTTCGGTTATCCTGGAAGGACACAGGAGTATCTCCCTTCCTTCGCCGTTGAAATGATAACAGGGCATGAAAATCCTGTTGCTATCCGTTTGCGTGAAAAAAGACTCGATATATTCGACAACTTCATGCAAAATAGTGATCTTGTGCGAATTCAATATTCAGCAAAACATGCCGGAGTGGCAAATTACTGGAAGAAGATGATAGGTGAAAATAAAGGGATCAACAAACTGGATGCCATTGAAAAGAAACAGGCTCTTGAGCTTGAATTTATCAAATGGGTGGGCAGTGATGATGCAAGGAACCTGAAATATGGACAATTGATTCCTGACTTTGGGAAAACCTATAAGGAACTGCTTCCCTATAATGTTACTGAAACCTATCTGATAGAAGGCGGGCTTGGAGTAGAGGCTTTTACATACGCATACCGGTTTAACAAACTGGTTAAAATGAGCAAAGATAAAACTGTGGCTTCTGATGAATTTGAAAAGATGAAAGCACAATTAGCAGATGGCGTTTCCGGATACTTTAAAAACTACTGCCAACCACTGGACAAAAAAGTCTTTGCAGTCTTGATGTCGGATTGGTTTGCCAATCAACCGGCTGACCAGATCCCTGCCATGCTTCGTAAAGAACGGATGAAGTATGATAATTTTGACCAATGGGCTGATGAGCTTTACAGTAAAAGTGCTTTTACTGATTCTGTGAAAGTGCGAGAGCTCTTAAATAATTACAAGGCTAAGAATTACAAGAAAATACTTGACGATCCTTTATTTGTTTTAGCCTCTTCTGTTTATGATTTTTATTTAACACAGGTTTTCCCTGTTACCACTACTCTGAATAACAAGCTCGACAGCCTGCAACGTATTTATATGACCGGATTAATGGAGTTACAAAGTGACAGGCGCTTTTATCCTGATGCTAATTCTACTCTCCGGGTTGCTTATGGTAAAGTTGACGACTTTTGTCCACGTGATGGTGTTAAGTATAACTACTTCACTACCCTTGAGGGTATCATGGAAAAAGAAGATCCTGATATCTATGACTATGTAGTGGAGCCAAAACTTAAACAACTTTATGAAGCTAAAGACTATGGACCATATTCAGCGACAGACGGAACGATGCATGTGGGCTTTATTGCTACCAATCATACTACAGGAGGTAATTCAGGTAGTCCGGTGCTGAATGCCGATGGGCAATTGGTTGGTATTAACTTCGACCGTAATTGGGAAGGTACCATGAGTGACCTGATGTACGATCCTGAGCAGTGCCGTAATATATCCCTTGATATGCGTTATTGCCTGTTCATAATTGATAAGTTTGCCGGAGCTAAACATCTTGTTGATGAAATGACATTGGCTAAGTAGGTTAGCTTACTTAATAGTAATTACATATTTGAGTATTATAAGTAGTGCCTGGATAATTAGTTCAGGCACTATTTCAATTATTGATTGGCTTCAATAGAGTTAAAGCAATGACGCAATTTTGACATTAACACCACAATTCTGAGATCAATAGTCAGTCGGATAGTGTATATTCAGGACAAAAACACATTCAATGCACCAGTATAAAACAAAAAACCTGTTTGCTTCGCTCGTTTTCTTCCTGTGGCTCATTTTCTTTGTTCAGGCAACCTGTGCCCAGCAAAAGTCTATCCATATGGAACAATCATTGCATTATGGGAAACTTGGTGATCTGACTGCTGCTCAATACGATAGTATTCAACAAAATGAGGAGGTTTTATATACTGACGGAATAGAAAGGGGGGGTGGCGAAAATGCCTGGATTCAACAATCTGCGAAAGATGAGAGAGGACAAAGAATTACTGAACACCTTCAAAAACGTGTGTTTGGCTATCACCCTTATTGGATAGGGAGTGCATGGCAAAATTACCAATGGGATTTATTGAGTGACCTGTGTTACTTCTCCTATGAAGCAGATCCTGCTAGCGGTAATGCTATTGACCTGCATGACTTCCTAACGGACCCTGCTATTGATACTGCTTTAGCACATGGAGTTAGAGTTCATTTGTGTGTTACGCTTTTCTCGGGGCACGCTACCTTTTTTGCCAATCAGACTTCACAACAACAACTGATCAGTAACCTTATTTCACTTGTGACACAAAGAGGAATACAGGGGATAAATATCGACTTTGAAGCAGTACCTTCATCACAGCAACAAGGGCTGACTGCTTTTATACAATCGCTTTCAACTCAGTTGCACTCAGCCGTTCCAGGTGCAGAGCTGAGTATTGCAGCTCCGGCAGTAAACTGGAATAATACTTTTGATATGCCCAATATAGCGCCATGGCTTGATTTGGTGATGATTATGGCATATGATTACTATTGGTCAGGGAGTCCCATTGCCGGGCCTGTCTCGGGATTTTGGCCACTTACTTCATCCATTAATTACAGTGTGAACCGATCTCTCACCTACTATCAGTCGAAGGGCGTTGAACCGCAAAAGCTATTGCTTGGATTGCCTTATTATGGAAGGGAGTGGCCTGTTGCTTCTAATACTTTGCCCGCACAAACAACGGGGTCAGGTGTCGCCTTGACCTATAGGCAGATCAGAAATGGAGGTAGCAATCATTATAAACCTTCCAACCTATATTGGGATTGGAGAAGTTATAATCCATATTATAGTTACACATCAGGAACATGGCGGCAATGCTTTTTTGATGATACCCGCAGCCTGGGGATTAAGTATAATCTGGTAAATTGTCGCAACATTGCAGGAATAGGCATCTGGGCTTTAGGGTATGACAACGGTTATGATGATTTGTGGAATCTGATAGAGGAAAAGTTTACAGGCAGCCCATCGGAACTATGTCGTGATACCATCTATGACTCGGGAGGACCATGGTGGGATTATCAATCAGAAGAAGCTTATATTGAAACCATTGAGAGTGCTTATTCAGGACCTTTAAATCTATATTTCAATATGATCAATTTGGAACCTGGCAATGATACTATTTGGATTTATGATGGTAACTCGGTAAATGATTCTGTGTTGGCAGTTCTATCAGGCATTCAAACTCCTGAAAGGATATATACATCCTCCAACGTGTTTACTATAAAGTTTAA
>JBAXYX010000117.1:0-7427 GCA_041670625.1 Lentimicrobiaceae bacterium
CCAATGAATTCAAATAGTTGCTATCATTGCGAATTGTATGCGAGTGATATGATTGGGTGTCACTTGCCAACGCACTCAAATAGTTGCCATAAAGTGGATAAAGAGTCCTGAAGCGCCTTGATGGCGGAACGTGTATTCACAGCGAAGTACTTTGTCATAATAGGTTACCAGGTCAATGCCCAAACCATAACCTGCTAAAATAGTTCCTTGCAGCGAGTTAACCGAAGGGTTGGTTGAAGGCCATACTTTGCCGGCATCGAAATGCGGACCGGTGTAAATACTGATGGGTATTGTATTGAATTTTTCTGATTTGATAAACGGGATCTTCAAGGTAAAACCGGGTACTAAAGCATATCTTATTTGCGATTTAAACAACCAGTAATGTGCGCCTTCGATGACCAGGTATTCATAACCCCTTACAAAGTCGCGGTCAAAGCCCAGCGCATTTTGCAGATAATAAGGCTTGGTAACAGGAGTGGTTAGTTTGATGGCAAACTCTGAAGCAGCATACCATTTCCGGTCCATGGGCAGGAAACCCCTTAAAGAAGTTCCCCATATTGTTTGGTTATATTTTTCCTTTAACAGCAAGAGGTGGGTAAGTTCAGTTTCAGCATAGAATCCTTTTAGCGGGTAGGCCCTGTTATCTCTCAGATCTATTTTTAACAGGTATCCGGCTTCCATATATTGCGGATTGTTATCCACAGAGTTAAGATAATCAGCGTTTAACAGGTTCAGGGTATCATTAAAATGGAGGGAGGTGAACTTAAGGGTTACAAAGTGGGTGATGAATGTGCCCGGACGGTATCGTGCCGTAAGGGCCAGGTTGGCGCCATGCAGCATGAAGTCATCTCCATGGTAGAATAACTGACGGTTATTACCGGTGGCATAATTCAGTTCATGCTGTGAGCTAAGGGTTGTGGCAATACTTGCACCCAGTGTTTTTGATTTATTGATATACGGGAATTCCCAGGATAAAACCAACAGATTACGATAGCCTGTCAAAGCCATAATATGGAGCTTTTCCATACGTCCTCTTGCATTTTCATGCTGAAAATGTAACCCTGCAGATAACCGGGTTAATTCATGATGCTGCAACCAGTCGTTGAAGTTCCGGTCAGGTTGTTCCAGTAATGGCCATACCCACACGTACCAGCGTTCGGTTACGTCTATATGAACGGTAACCTGATCATGGTTAACAGAGGTGTCCATGATAACCGTATGAAAAAGAGAAGTTTTGATCAGATTAGTCCTTGATGCTTCAAGTAAAGCCCCAAAGGCACTATAATCAACATATTGGCCTTTTTCAAAAAGCAGTTCGCGAAGTATGATAGATTCCTGAGTACGGGTATTGCCCGATACCGTTATCTGTTCAATCAACAGACTATCAGGTGCCCCCAGCGCCAGTACATCCAACCGGGTGATCATGAAAATCATTACACATAAGAGCAGCTTATTAGGCATTCCTGATGATCACGTTAAATTAAATATCAAGGAACTTCATCAGTGAATCATACCTGTCCTGAAGTGTTTGATCATAATCATTTTCAAAGAAGGAGGCTTTGATGGTATAATTGTACCTGTTGAAAGTTGCGATCAGTGAAGTAATATCCATTTTATTCACCTTAATGGTTACCTGCATTTTTGTGGAGTCGGGCGGGGTCATTACATAAAGGCTCAGAATAATTGCATCACAGGATTCAACAATACGGGCAATTTCACTTAAAAGGAAGTCACGGATACCCATCTCCAAAACAATGATACCTCCGGGATTGTCAACCGCAGCAAGCCTTGCGAAGTACTTTACCAGGCATTGCATGGTAATGGAACCAAGGTACTGGTTCTTGTTGTTTATAACCGGAACAAGGGTAAGCTTCATTTCCTGAACAATCCGGATCACATCATACACATGCTGATTTTCAGTCACACATGCGTTTTTCAATGAGAGTGCATGATTGCCAAGGGGTTCCTCAAAGGCGTTCATTTCATAGATATCAGTCTCAGAAATCAGGCCCAAAAAGTCAGCATCATTCACAATAGGCAGGTGTGATACTTTAAATTCTTCCATCCAGTTCAGAGCCGTTATACCGGAATCGGAAGTCTGTAATGGCATTATCGTATCGCTGATTAAATCCTTTGCTATCATAGGGTTGTTTACAATTATACCGTATAGTTCAACAAAAGTAATCAATAATGGTTAGCATTCCTTTTTATAATGGTTAGAATTCCTTTCTATTATCTGTGTTAAAAAGCTTCAGGGTGCTTCATAATTTCATAAATTTGTGCTACTAAAGACTACTGTTTATGACTAAGTTAAGCGTTAACATTAATAAAATAGCAACATTGCGGAATGCACGTGGCGGGAATCTGCCTGATGTGCTGAAAGTAGCTATCGATTGCGAAAAGTTCGGAGCACAGGGAATAACCGTACACCCGCGTCCTGATGAACGACACATCAGGTATCAGGATGTTTATGACCTTAAGCCGATACTTACTACCGAGTTCAATATTGAAGGCAACCCCATACAAAAGTTCATGGATCTGGTGATTGCTGTAAAGCCTGCCCAGGTTACACTTGTGCCCGATGCTCCTGATGCCCTTACCTCTAATCATGGCTGGGATACCATCACTTATAAAAACCACCTTACTGATTTGATCAGTGAGTTCCACAAACATCATATCAGAACTTCTATTTTTGTTGATCCTGTTAAAGAGATTATTGAAAATGCTGCTCTTACGGGAACTGACAGGATTGAGCTTTATACGGAGAGTTATGCAGCAAACTACCTTCAGAACAGGCAGCAGGCTATGGCTCCATTTAGCAGAGCGGCCGAAGTAGCCGTGGCAGCCGGTTTAGGAATTAATGCCGGTCATGATCTTAACCTTGATAACCTGAATTATTTTGCTTTAAATATGAAGGGCCTGCTTGAAGTTTCTATTGGTCATGCCCTGATTTCAGATGCTCTTTATTTTGGACTCCATGATACGATTAAGCGTTATCTTAAGGAGTTAAACAACACGTTTGTAAGGGAATAGTACTGACATGAAATTGTTTTACCGTCATTTTGGAAGCGGGAAACCGGTGATTATTATGCACGGTCTGTTTGGGCTTTCCGACAATTGGGTCACACATGCTAAGCGATTAAGTGAACACTTTTCAGTTTTTGTTCCTGATTTGCGAAACCACGGACAGTCACCCCACAGCTCTGTTTTCAACTATCAGGCTATGGCTGATGATCTGATGGAATTTATAGATGATCATGATCTGGATCATCCGGTAATAGTTGGGCATTCGATGGGTGGCAAAGTAGCTATGGAGTTCGCGCTCGAGTATCCGCTGATCCCTGAAAAGCTGGTAGTGATTGATATTAGTCCGGTTAAGTACCCTGAGCGCAATGCCCACTTTGATATCCTTAACGCGATGAGGCTCGTAGATTTTGATGTCATACATTCCCGTAACGACGTATCGGAATTGCTTAAACCAAGAATCCCGGACGAAAGCACCCGACTCTTTGTGATGAAGAACTTGTACCGGAAAACTAAGGACCGTTTTGCCTGGAGGCTTGAGTTAAACGCCGTTTACGACAATATGGACAGGATATTTGAAGGGGTGGAAAGTGAGGATACGTTCAATAAAAGCACCCTGTTTATCAAAGGTGCCTTATCCAACTACATTCTTGATGAACATTGGCCACTCATATTAAAGTTGTTCCCTTCGGCAAGATTGATTACCATACCCGGTGCAGGGCATTGGGTACATTCAGATGCTCCTGAAGAACTATATACAGCTTTAAGCGATTTTTTGACTTGAGTATAGCCTTGTAAAAAGAAACAGAAGTAAGGATTTCCTTACTTCCGTTTCTTGTGTCGGTCCTTAAAAAACTCCCGGATATTCTCTAATCAATCATCATTCGTATCCTGATAAGACTCAGTATAGTCCCTGAATAATTTTCAGCCGATAAAAGCCGGAGTCTTTACAAGTGATAACCGGTATTCCGGGCGGTTTAGGGTCTTTCAATATTTAAACTTAACACAGGTGCTAACAAGAGAAACTATAACCCGTATTGCCTTTAGTACCTTTCAATATTTAAGCTTGACACTCCTGCATCAATATCTATGACCATTTTATTTTTTGCAGTGGCATAGTTGTTACTTCTATAATGACCTCCTTCAACTTTGTTAAAGCCTTTAAAGGTTTTACTACTCAGCACCATTTCAGCACGAAGATCAACTCCGGTTGAAGCGGGTACTTTGATATTAATAGAAGCGGCACCTGCTTCAATTTTCACATTAGTTAACGGGCTTTTATTTCCCATTTTAAGATTTATGGATGATGCACCTCCCTCTACTTTCAGGTCTTGAACCATAAAATTACTCAGGTCGAAATCAATATTAGCGGCACCAATGTCAAAGTCAAAATCCCAGACAGGTTTCGGGTTAAGAACGAGCTTTACCATGTTACCGCGGTTATTTAGCTTAACATCTGAGTCTTTAATTTTCAGTTTGATCTCTTCCTTGTCGCCTTCTTTGGACGAAGTCATGCTATAGTCACCAATATTTCCTTTTTTACGAAAAACAAGCAGCTTATCACCAAGAGTGGAATCAGCTATGGTGAAATCACCTGCAGCAGCATCGAATGATAAGACAGCCCGCTTAGTTGTAGAATCATACAACTGAAAAAGTTCCTGTGAGTTACTATTATAAGTGGAATCATCATCTGAATCATCCATATCAAAGCGCCACTCATGATTGTGCCTGTGCCAGTTAGCAAAAGGCCTTTCCCTTTTATCAAACTTCGACATCAACAAAATCGCAACAGCAACAGTGACTAACGACAGGATAAGCTTTACATATCCCTTAATCGGGATAATAGAAATTCCCCACAAGATCAGTATAAGCGGCCACAATCTGAATACTGTCCACCAGTCAAAAAATATCCATCCTAAGTTTTTGAGGATGAAAAGCGTACCGATTATTACAAGGAGTATACCCCAAAATAGTTTTTTGTAACTCATAGCTTAGTTGTTTAAATCGTTAGTAGTCAAATTATCTTGATCATTATCGGTTGATGGGTTAACAGGCTCATCGTCCTTTTTAGTGAATGAGCCAGTTGGCTCATCTTCCTTATTGGTGGATGAAGCAGCAGGTTCATTTTCTTTTTTAGAGAATGAGGTATACGATTCATCTTCTTTTTTATTGGAAGCAGGGAAGCCTTTATAAATGACAAGCAACCCGATGGCAATCAACAATATTGGCCAGAAATCAGAGAAATGGATGGATGGGATGAACCGTTCAAACAGGAAGAAACCGCCAATGAGAATCATAACCAGTCCGGCGATAAGGCTTCCTTCTACTTTTTTTCCTCCATTAACAGGTTCATGAGTTTCAGGACTAACGGGAGTTCCGAAACCTTCATAAGTATCACCAACTCCGGAGGTTGAAGACTCCGGTGCAGTAAATGTTTTGGTGTATGGCATTGGTGGAACGTAGCGTTCAGGAACCACTATCCACAGGATGAGATATAGCAGAATACCTCCTCCGCCCATAAAGGTGAGCAGTATGAATAGTATTCGTATAATGGTGGGATCTATACCGAAGTATTCTGCCAAACCACCGGCAACCCCTCCGATTACTCTACCGTTTACAATACGGTATAATCTGTTTTCTTTCATGATCTGTTTTGTTTTGTGTTATTTTGACGCAGGAATTCCTAAAAGGTTACAAAATATGAAAAGCCTTATAGGAAGGAATCAGCAAGGGATTAAAAAGGGATCAACAAGGGATCAGGAAGAGATCAGCAAGGGATCAGAATGGGATCAGGAAGAGATCAACAGGATGATATGGTGACCCGTCGGTTGAATATTATTCGCTGGTAGTCAGGTAATTCCCCAATGCTTTTTATTGCGGGGGGAAAAAGAGGCAGCTATCGCCATAACTCAAAAAACGATAATCATGATCAAGTGCATGCTGATAGGCCTGCTTCCATGAATCACCAATAAAGGCAGCTACCAGTAAAAGGAGTGTACTTTGAGGTTGATGGAAGTTAGTAATAAGAGCTTTGCAAATCTTAAACTGATATCCGGGAACGATCATAATCCTTGTCAAGCCTGATATCTCGCTAAGCTTGTGATCCATCATATAGTGGTACACTGCCTGAAGGGCTTCGGTTGATGAGAGGGTCACTTGGGCTTGATAGGGTTCCCACTGATCAATGGAAAACAACCCGGTGGCGGCTAATGCTGTTTCCTGACCGGTAGCCAGTTGATAACCGAGCCAATAAATGCTTTCGAGCGACCTCATGGAGGTAGTGCCCACAGGAATGATAGTTTTATCCGGGTTCTGTATCAGTCTTAAAATAGTATCACCATGTATGATAATCTTTTCTTCATGCATAGCATGCTCTCGGGCATCAGTTGAAGTTACAGGTTTAAAGGTGCCGGCGCCCACATGGAGGGTAACATAATCGAGTTGACAGTGTTTGTTCTTTAAGGAATCAAGTTCCTTTTGGGTGAAGTGTAACCCTGCAGTAGGAGCGGCAACCGAACCATCATAACGAGCGTATATAGTCTGATATCTTTTGGTGTCATCGTCTATAGGCTCGCGGTTAAGGTAAGGGGGTAATGGAACCTTGCCATAATGGTCAAGAATATCATCAAACAGGAAGGATGAATCATCCCAGGTAAATCGTACCCGGCTGATTTCAAGCTGAGTAGATATTCGGGTAGCCGTAAGGGCGGGAATATTCCCATCGGCCCGGAGGGTGAGCTCCTGGCTCTTCCATCGTTTGGAGTTGCCCACATAACAGTTCCATGTGGCAAACCCGTTGCCCTCATCAACTTTATTCAGGCAAAATACCTCAATACGGGCACCCCCTTCTTTCGCGAACACCAGTCTTGCTTTGATTACCTTGGTGTTATTGAAAATCAACAGACTTCCGGCAGGTATGAACTGATCTAATTCATAGAAAAAGCTATCGGTCAATTGGCCGTTTTTGAGTACAAGCAGTTTCGTGATGTCTCTTTTTTCGAGCGGGAACTTTGCTATACGCGATTCATCAAGCGGGTAATTATAATCACTGATTGGAATGGAAGACTCTATCATTATATCCGGAATTTTCCGGCAAAAATAAGTTATTATTGCTCAGTTATAGGATGTTTTCAATGAGTAAGTTGTATTGACAGCTTCACAAAAGGTTCCGTACACTTAAAAATTCATGGATGCATGATTGGTATCAGTTGTACGAAAAGCTTCACAAAAGGTTACGTACACTATTGGAACAGGTCGGAAATGTTAATCTGGCTTTCGTATAAATGGATCACATCTTCCAGTTCCACCAGGTTAACCCTGTCAATACGATTAGTGGTTTGCTGATACCATATTTCGACATACAGGTTGTTGAGTGAATACAGTTTAATCACGTAATAAATGTA
>JBAXYX010000118.1:0-7366 GCA_041670625.1 Lentimicrobiaceae bacterium
GATGTTCCTTATAGTGAAGCACTTCAGCCTGGTGTTATCTACCAACCCAAGCTTGACAAACAGGAAGAGTTATATACTGAA
The DNA here is from genome assembly GCA_041670625.1 of Lentimicrobiaceae bacterium. Lineage (GTDB taxonomy): Bacteria > Bacteroidota > Bacteroidia > Bacteroidales > Lentimicrobiaceae > Lentimicrobium. Next base: position 82 of record JBAXYX010000118.1, read on the forward strand.
ATCTTTAGTTTGCTCAACAATGCAATCACAAACCTGGGCATGAAGACGGAATTCCCTCCACTTGACGAACAAGATTTCATTTATGGCAGAGATGAAAGTTTATGGATAAAATTTGCAAATGGACTCAAAGCCCGCTACACTACTCATTTAGCTTTTAGAAATGGCGGAAAATGGAATGAGGTTATTGAATTTGCAAATAATTCATTTGCTTCAAGTGACGAACAGGCACAATTCAACTACAATGGATCTACATCAGTTAGCCCTTACTATACCTTCTTCAATGACAGGGATTATTTTGGTGCAAGTATGAGTCTTCATAACAAGTTAGTTGCAAGGAATGACCCGAGAGATGCTGTTTTCTTTCAACCCTATGAAGAAGAAGAACCTATTGTTTTTGCACCCAACGGGACTCCTTCACAGGTACAGGGTATGTATGGAATTTCAGCACTCAGCACTCCTACCAGTCCGACATATCTGATGAGCTATCATGAAATTGAATTCCTTAAAGCAGAAGCATATGCCCGGCTAAACCAAACCACCAATGCTGAAAATGCATTAAAAAATGCGATTACAGCAGCCTTTATTAAAGTAGGCCTGACAGCCGGCGATGCAGCAACGTATTATGATTCAGATGTAGCAGCACGTTTTAATGCTAACCCGCTTCAGGAAATAATGGTTCAAAAATATTTGGCCTTTTTTGAAGAAGAATCAGTTGAGGCATACAATGACATCAGACGTTTGAAAGCTCTTGATGAGAATTTTATAACGCTTGACAATCCGGCAGCTAATCAGTTTCCGTTACGTTTCACTTATGGGGCTGATGATGTAACAACCAATCTAGCCGTTGCAGCAGCTTATGGCGACGGATCATACGTATATACTGAAAACGTATGGTGGGCTGGAGGTACCAGGTAATAATCAGTATGCTCATTAAAAAAAGAGTCCGGTTTTCCGGGCTCTTTTTCTTTATAGATGCAATTTATTCTTAAAGGAATTGCATTATAACAATTTTCACCAATCTATTCAAACGATTGGATTGATTTTATGATTTTATCAATGGCATCACGCAATTGTTCTTCTGTAATCACTAAAGGAGGAGCAAACCGGATAATATTACCATGAGTAGGTTTTGCGAGTACACCATTATCACGCATCTTTAAGCATACATCCCATGCTTCTTTACCATTTTTAGGTTTGATAATAACAGCATTCAGCAATCCTTTTCCACGTACTTTAGCAATCATATCTGATTTAACTTTCCTTATTTCATCACGAAAAATATTACCAAGATATTCAGCTCTTTCAGCAAGTTTTTCATCTTTAACCACCTGTAAAGCAGCAACTGCTACCCTTGCAGCAATTGGGTTACCACCAAAAGTTGAACCATGTTCCCCTGGTTTAATAGTCAACATGATATCGTCATCAGCCAGAACTGCTGAGATAGGAAGAACCCCTCCTGAGAGTGCCTTACCAAGAATAAGAATGTCAGGATGAACATTTTCATGATCACAAGCCAATAACTTACCAGTACGTGCTATACCTGTTTGAACTTCATCAGCTATAAAAAGCACATTCTTATCTTTACACATCTTGTATGCTTTACTGAGGTATCCTTCGTCAGGAACAAATACTCCGGCTTCACCCTGAATAGGCTCAACTAAAAACCCTGCTACATTTGGATCTTCTAAAGCAGTAGCAAGTGCGTTCAAATCATTATATGGGATTTGAATAAAACCAGGTGTAAATGGTCCGTAACCACTATAAGCATCAGGATCAGATGACAAGGAAACAATAGTAATAGTACGTCCATGGAAGTTACCTTCACAAACAATAATTTTAGCCTGGTTTTCAGCTATTCCTTTTCGCAGGTAACCCCATTTACGACAAAGCTTTAAAGCAGTTTCATCTGCTTCGGCGCCACTGTTCATCGGGCATACTTTATCATAACCGAAATACTCTGTTATATATTTTTCATAAACACCCAATGAGTCATTAAAAAATGCTCTTGAAGTAAGTGTTAATGTCTGAGCTTGCTTAATCAGGGCATCAACAATATGTGGATGGCAATGTCCTTGATTGACTGCTGAATAGGCAGACAGGAAATCATAGTACTCTTTTCCTTCAACGTCCCATACCAACGCTCCTTTTCCTTTAGCCAGTACAACCGGCAGTGGATGATAATTATGCGCACCGTACTTGTCTTCCAGTTGCATGAGTTCTTCCGAGGTCAATAATTCGTTCATGATAATTAATATGTTATGTTAATGAATTGTATTTTACCACTTTAGTTGGCAAAGATATAACTTAAAAGTAACTTGCCAAAGAAATTCCGTTACCATTAATTTTTATCATAATTTTTGATTTAATGAAACAATATAGTATAGACTTTATTTACCTTTGTCCCGTCAAAACTTAACCTTTCAATAATATAATCATTATGAAAAGAATACTCATTTATTCAGCATTAGCCCTGATACTCGCATCTTGTGGTTCAGGCAAACAGGATAAGAACTCAGGAGCTTCCTTTACAAAGGTTGCAGGAACAGACATTGAGAATATTGATTCACTGGCTAATTTAGTGCCTGCCATATGGAAGAACATGAAAACCATTGTTGAAGGAGTAGCTCATTCAGGCAAGTATGCCAGTAAAGTTGATTCAGCCAACAATTTCAGTTTACTTTATGAACAGAAATTAAGTAACTTGGACAAACAAGTTCCTAAGGAAATTAATTTCTCTGCATTTGTTTATGCCCTGCAAGCTAATCCCCAGGTAAGACTAGTGGTTTCTGTGAACGACAATCCTTATTATCAAGGCGTTATACTTGATAAAGAAATGACTACAGTTAATGAATGGAAAGAAATAAAAGGGAATTTTAAATTACCTGATGATCTGACACCCGATAATGTAATCCGGGCCTATGTTTACAATAATAAAAATGGGGAATTCCTGGTTGATGATTTAAACTTTGAATTTGTTTACTAAAATTTGATTTAGTCCTTTTTATTATTTGGTGTCAGAGAAGTTCACTTCTTTAAATGCTTCAGGCACTTGATCTTTATTGTATTTTGAAGGACATTTGAGGTTCATTTTATGAGCCTCAAAATGTCCTTCTTTCATTGTGCCTGTTATCACCAACTGCTCTAACTTTTCAAAGTCCTGTGGTTTACTGTCATTATATTTTACCATCATTTCTGTCCCCTCATTATCAATCATAGTAAAGGTAAAGCTGTTAGCATCTTTCTGAACATTATATTTTATTTCCTTCTCATGGCTTAATTTACCCATAATCCTGAATTCACGTCCTTCATGCAGGGATGCTTCTTTAAAACCGGAATAGGTTGAAGTATTCACTGATTCGCTAATTATTACGCCTATGGCTGCTACTAATACCACCAAGATTAATATATGGGTTCTTTTCATGAGCTTCCCTCCCCGTCATCTTTTCATATCTATGTTTTGGCTTCTAATACTCAGTCCTGACTTCTAATGTTCACGTTATAGCAACCTTGATCTATGTCCAGGCCTTTAATATTCCGTCTTCGCTACTCTTAGCTTTATACTGGCTAAATGAACAATATTCTGACTAACTTTATGCTTGTCCTGATTTACTATAATCCATCCTGGCTACCCTGATCTTTTTTCTGGATACTTATATCAATTTCCCGATTAACTTTATACTTGTCCTGACTTCTTATATCCAAATCCTGGCTTCTTTTTTGTTGACAGAATATCTCTGCTTGTTTCTTTTCAATTCTACTCAATTTCCTGTCGATCAATACAAAGTAAACAGCCAAACCAATAAAAATCACGGATATGACCATTACCACCACTAAAAATTTATCTTCACCAATTATCATAATAATCAATTTAAAGTTGATGTTGCATTTCAATGATTCTCTTTCGTTTACGGATATCAAGTACCCAATAAGCAAAAAGAATCCATCCGATTGCAGCCGGGAAAAACACTAAGCTCATCATAGGGTCCAGATCACCCATGGGAGAAGGGCTTTCTCCTTTACCCGGGTGCAGTGAACTATCAGCTAAACGTGGTAATATGCCCAGAAAAATAGCCAAAAGCATGAAAGCAAAAATATTATACACTGCTGAAATTTTTGCCCGTAAAGCGTTTTCATCAATTGCCTCTCTTAATATCAAGTAAGCTACGTATGCTATAACACTTACTGACGCTCCAGTAAGCTGTGGGTCATTTGTCCAAAAATCACCCCATGTAAATTTAGCCCATATCATTCCGGTCAATAGTCCTAACACACCAAATAACAACCCGGTACTAACAGACTGGGAGGCAACGAGGTCATCTTTTAACTTCATACTGCCAAGGTACCTGATACTATATACCAAGGATGTACCAAACATGAAAAACATGGCAAACCACATAGGGACATGAAAAAACAGGTTCCTGATTGTTTGATGAACCACTGGCAATTCAGGCACATGAATAAGCAACCCGGCAATGATGGAATAAAAAACAAGCAGAAGCCCTGAAATCTTCCACAACCAGCCTTTAATCATCATCTTATTGTTATTATTTTCTCCAAAGATAAGGAAAAAGGATAACTGCAAGTATCACTATTATCGCAACAATGAGAAACAGCGACACAAGTATTTTGATAATATCCTGTGGTGAAATAGTTACTTGCAATGCCATGACAAAGGCTTTTATTACTAGTAACAATAAAGGGATCACAATCGGAAAGCCCAATATGGCCATTAAAACAGTATTATTACCGGCACTTGAAGCAATTGCTGACACCAAAGTGAGCGCACTTGCCAGACCCATACAACCAAGTATAAATGCCGAGTAAAAGAGCAAGGTGTTGTGGAATGGGAATCCAAAGAATACAATATATAATGCCAAGCTGAGGAATCCGAGAAAAATCATCAGGAGGCTGTTATAGACAATTTTCGACAGTACAATTGAAACCGGTGATGCAAGCATGAAGTAATACAACCACCTTGCATTATGCTCTTGAACAAAACTTTTACTTACAGCATTAAAAGCAGCGAATAACAAGATAATCCAAAATAGAGCAATCCATGTTGCATCATCAATTATATGTCCGAACAAAAGCTGAACAACAAAAACCGTTGATACCACATACAAAAGAATAGCGTTAAGTGCATAGCGTTGCCTTACTTCTAACCGAAAATCCTTTCTTATCAGTTCGATTATTTCTTTCAAACTTACACCGGTTTCTTTTTCTATTATCTGATTATTGTTTGAGTACGTCCCGGACCTAATGAAATGACAGAAACCGGAAGGTTAAAGCTCTTTTCAAGGTAATTGATATAATTATGGAATTCCAAAGGCAGTTGTTCCCATTTGCTGAAACCTGAAATTGGCTTTTTCCAACCACTAAGCGTTTCAATAATAGGTTCCACCTCATTAGTAATAGATTCAAAATGAGGAATATCATACTTTTTATCTCCGATTTTATACATCGTACAAATTCCGATATTATCTAGTTCATCAAGCACATCAGCCTTCATCATCACAAGATCAGTTACCCCATTCAGCATAATAGAATACTTAAGAGCAGGGAGATCAATCCATCCACAACGGCGTGGCCTACCCGTAGTTGAGCCATACTCGTTACCACTGACTCTTAATTTGTTACCAGTTTCATCAAGCAATTCTGTGGGGAAAGGACCACTACCTACCCGGGTGCAATAAGCCTTAAATACACCATAAACGCGCCCGACTTTATGAGGTGAAATACCAAGGCCGGAGCATACTCCTGCAGTTATGGTATTTGATGATGTAACAAAAGGGTAAGTACCGAAGTCAATATCCAGCATAGAACCCTGAGCTCCTTCAGCAAGAATTTTCTTACCATTAGCCAAGCTTTCGTTGATAAATATCTCACTATCAATCAAGGGTATATCCTTAATATATTCAATACCATCAAACCAAAGCCGCTCATACTCTGCAAATGGTATATTATCAACTGTCAGATTTTCAAGAGCATAACCATACGACTTAATGATTCTGTAGTGTGCATTCTTTAACTCTTCATATTGCTTTCTGAAATCAGTCATACAGGTTGAGCCTATCCGAAGACCTGTTCTTGAAGTTTTATCAGTGTATGAAGGACCTATACCCTTAAGAGTAGAACCTATTTTGGATGAGCCTTTTGAAGTTTCATAAACAAAGTCAAGTACCCTGTGGGTTGGTAATATCAGATGTGCTCTTTTAGAAATAAGCAGGTTATGTTCAGGAGTAACTTTCTTGGCTCTAAGCTGTTTCAATTCACCCATTAAGATAAATGGATCTATGATAACACCGTTACCTATCAGGTTAATTTTTTCAGGATGGAATATACCTGAAGGAATGGTATGAAGTACATGCTTTCCCCCATCGAACTCAAGGGTATGTCCCGCATTAGGGCCTCCCTGAAACCGGGCAATAATATCATATTCGGGTGTCAATACGTCAGTAATTTTCCCTTTCCCTTCATCGCCCCATTGCAGGCCGAGCAAAACATCTACTTTCATTTATTCTTGATTTTAATATAACTAATTGAATGTTATTGACTAATGATTTCTGCTATTACCTCTGGCAGAAGTATTTCATCACCCCCTCTTGTTGTGCAATAATAAGAAAAAGACTGCAATAAAGCATTATAGATTTTGTTAAATGTAGCTGATTGCTAAAATCAATCTTCGTTAGTTTCAGTCGGACATTCAGAAAGCAATTTCTTTTTTTTTGGTTTCTTTATATTCAAGTAACCGTAAAAAGTAAGAGAATGGCTGGTTATGGTCACTCCAAGGATTCGTTCAATAGAAGATTGTATCTCTTGTATCCTTGGATCACAGAATTCAAGCACTGAGCCATCATCAATACTAATAAAATGGTCATGTTGCTTAAACTTAAAGGAACGTTCATACTGAGCATAATTATTACCGAACTGATGTTTAGTCACGAGGTTGCAGTTTTGAAGCAGTTCAATAGTATTGTACAAAGTGGCCCGACTAACAGTGTACCTGTTATTCTTCATCCTGATATACAATGATTCAATATCAAAATGACCTTTGGTAGAATATATTTCTCTAAGGATGGTGTACCTCTCAGGAGTTTTGCGATGACTATGACTCTCAAGGTAATCAGTGAATATCTTTATTACAGTTTCAAAATTCAAATGATCGTTATCTTTCATAACCGATGCCAAGTTAAGAACGAGTAGTCTTTTTAGGATTGTTTCAGGTTGTAAAGTTATTAATAATCCTCATCACTATTTAGAATTGATAAAAATAATATTCTTTTCA
>JBAXYX010000119.1:0-7350 GCA_041670625.1 Lentimicrobiaceae bacterium
ATAAGCAATCCTGTTGAAGACATTTGCTTTTTGTGATGTAAACCTAAATTTTAACAAACCTTGTAATAGTTGTATATTTGCGGTGCTTGTTGCAAAGCTAATTATTTAAAATTTCAAACTCTTATACTATCCCAACATTGCCTTATTATGAATAAAATATCAATGGTTGACCTGAAAGGTCAATATATAAAAATAAAGGAAGAAATTGATTCATCAGTTGCCAAAGTAATTGATTCAACAGCCTTTATTAATGGGCCTTCCGTAAAGAGCTTCCAGGCTAATCTTGAAAATTACCTGAAGGTAAAACATGTTATTCCCTGTGCCAATGGAACTGATGCTCTCACGGTTTCTATGATGGCATTGAACCTCAAACCCGGTGACGAAGTAATTACTACTTCTTTTACTTTTATTGCTACAGCTGAAGTGATTGCTTTACTTGGATTGACCCCTGTGGTTGTTGATGTGGATGCTGATACTTTTAATATTGATCCTGAAGCTATAAAACGGGCTATCACTCCTAAAACTAAGGCTATTGTTCCTGTTCACCTTTTCGGACAGTGTGCTGACATGGAAGCAATCCTCGAAATAGCTCATAAGTATAATCTCTATGTGATTGAAGATGCCTGCCAGGCAATTGGTGCAGAATATATTTTTAACGACGGCCGGCATCAAAAAGCAGGTACTATTGGCCATGTTGGTTGTACATCTTTCTTCCCTAGTAAAAACCTGGGTTGCTATGGCGATGGTGGTGCTATTTTTACGAATGATGATGAACTGGCAAAACAGTTACGCGTTATGGTAAATCATGGCATGACCGTAAGATATTATCATGATTATATCGGTGTGAACAGCCGCCTCGATAGTATTCAGGCTGCCATACTCGATGTTAAACTGCCTCATCTTGATGAGTATAACAAGGCCCGAAATAAAGCTGCTGAATATTATGACCGTGCTTTTGCAAATAACCCAAGGCTTAAAATACCCGGTCGTTCTACCCATTCCACTCATGTGTTTCATCAATACACCCTTGTAACTTCCGGTCTTGACCGCAACGCACTTACAGAATATATGGCCCTGCATCAAGTACCGGCAATGGTTTATTATCCGGTACCTCTCCATATGCAAAAGGCTTACCTTGATCCAAGATATAAAAATGGCGACTTCCCGGTAACAGAGCATTTGTGCCAAACCGTTGTTTCACTGCCTATGCATACGGAACTCGATGAGGAACAACTGGAATATATTACCAGTACCCTGCTTGCCTTCGTTAATAAATAATGGTATGATGTTAATATGGCTTTTGGGGACAATGAACCATTGTATTTTTCGTTAACAATTAATTGAACCAATTATTAGTAATCAAATTATCTGATGATGGAAAAATTAAAAGACTATTTCGCCCATGAGAGCGCTATTATTGATGAGGGATGCCGTATTGGCAAAGGTGTCAAGATTTGGCATTTCTCACATATCATGGAGAACAGCATGATAGGTGACTGCTGCAATATCGGTCAGAATGTGGTCATATCTCCGGGTGTGATTTTAGGTAAGAATGTAAAAGTTCAGAATAATGTTTCCATTTATACCGGGGTTATTTGTGAAGACGATGTGTTTTTAGGCCCTTCCATGGTGTTTACTAATATTATTAATCCCAGAAGCGCAGTAAACCGTAGAGGCAGCTATCTGGAAACAGTGGTTAAAAGGGGCGCTTCTATTGGTGCTAATGCAACCATTGTTTGTGGCCACGATATTGGTGAGTTTGCCTTTATTGGCGCAGGTGCCGTGGTAACCCGGGCAGTACCGCCCTATGCATTGGTCGTGGGTAACCCCGCGCGCCATATTGGCTGGATGAGTGAATATGGGCACAGACTTAACTTTGATGATAATGGTATTGCTGAATGTCCTGAAAGTCATGAAAAGTATCAATTAAAAGATGGACAGGTTGCTAAAATAGATGATAATGAATAAGGACTCTGTAATGAAAATTCTGGTAACCGGTGGTACCGGTTATATTGGCTCACATACTGTGGTTGAACTGCAAAATAAGGGCTATGAAGTGGTTATTGTCGACAATCTTTACAATTCAAATGCTGATGTAGTTGACCGTATCGGGCAAATAACCGGCAGGAGGCCTGAATTCTATAAGTTTGACCTGGCAGATGCCGCCAAAACTGCAGAATTCTTTAAACAACATGCTGACTTGGATGGAATTATTCATTTTGCTGCCTATAAAGCGGTAGGTGAATCTATGAACCACCCCCTTAAATACTATAAAAACAACCTCATCTCTCTCCTTAATATTTTGGAAGGAATGAAGGAAAACCATATCGGTAATCTTGTTTTTTCATCATCATGCACCGTTTACGGGCAACCTGATGAACTACCGGTAAAGGAAACCTCGCCAATCAAGGAAGCCTGGTCGCCTTATGGCAATACCAAGCAGATGGCAGAGAATATTATCCGATTTACTGTTAAGGCACACGGTTTGCGAAGCATTGCTTTGAGGTACTTTAACCCGATTGGTGCACACGAGTCGGCACTCATAGGTGAATTGCCGTTGGGAGTGCCTGATAACCTGGTGCCCTATATTACTCAGACCGCTATGGGTAAACGCCAGTTGTTGAAAGTGTTCGGGTCTGACTATAATACCCCTGACGGTACTGCTATACGCGATTATATTCATGTGGTAGATCTGGCTAAAGCTCATGTGGTGGCAGTTGACCGTATGATAAGTAAGAAATCGAATCTTGATTTTGAGGTGTTTAACCTGGGTACCGGTAATGGATTCAGTGTGCTGGAAGTGATTAAATCCTTTGAAAGAGTATCCGGTACAAAGCTGAATTATGAAATAGTGGGCAGGCGTCCGGGTGATATTGAGCAGGTTTGGGCTGATACTTCTTTTGCTAACAAAGAACTGGGCTGGAAAGCGCAGAAAAGCCTGGATGAGATGATGGGCTCAGCCTGGAAGTGGGAATTGGCATTACAGAAAAACAATAAGCAATAATTAATCTAAGTAAAATGAAAAATGTATTGATCACCGGGGGTGCCGGTTTTATTGGTTCACACGTGGTCAGGTTGTTTGTTAAAAAGCATCCTGATTACCATATAGTGAACCTTGATAAACTTACTTATGCCGGTAACCTGGCAAACCTGACTGATATTGAACGTGCTGCTAATTATACTTTCGTAAAAGGTGATATTACCGATGCCCCCTTTGTTGAAAAGCTCTTCAATGACTGGAACTTTGACGGGGTAGTTCACCTGGCCGCTGAATCACATGTTGACCGTTCCATATCAAACCCCATGGAATTTATCATGACTAATATTGTAGGCACAGTGAATTTACTCAATGCAGCCCGTAATATCTGGAAAGATAACATGGAAGGGAAACGCTTTTATCATATCTCAACAGATGAGGTTTACGGTTCTTTGGGTAGTGAAGGCAAGTTTACGGAGCACACTTCATATGACCCGCGCAGCCCATACTCAGCCAGCAAAGCCAGCAGTGATCATCTGGTAAGAGCATATCATCACACGTATGGATTACCGGTTGTTATTTCCAATTGCTCCAATAATTACGGACCATTCCAGTTTCCTGAAAAGCTGATACCCCTGTTTATAAATAATATCCGCAATCATAAACCCTTGCCGGTTTATGGTCAGGGGTTAAACGTAAGGGATTGGCTTTATGTTGAAGATCATGCCAATGCTATTGACCTCCTGTTCCATCAGGGCAAATCGGGCGAAACCTATAATATTGGCGGCAATAATGAATTAAAGAATATCGAAATCATTATGCATTTATGTGATATCATGGACAACAGGCTTGGCAGGAAACCCGGCGAATCAGCAAAACTGATTACTTATGTTAAGGACAGAGCCGGCCATGATTTACGTTATGCAATTGATGCAACCAAAATTAAACAGGAACTAGGGTGGCAGCCTGAAGTCAAATTCACTGAAGGCTTTGAAGCTACCGTCGACTGGTACCTCAATAATGAAAACTGGCTTAATAATGTTACTTCGGGTGAATACCAGAAGTACTATGAAAAGCAATATGGTAAAGGTGGAGTCAATAGTAAATAAGTACTTCATACCGGTTGCCTAAAACCACAGTATAAAACAAAAAAGAACGTTAGTTCCAACGCTCTTTTTTGTTTTATACTCATGCCTGGAGGCGATATTTAAGCACTCATGGTTTCTGCTTCAGGCGAAATCTTCTTAACCAAGCCCTGTAATACAGTACCCGGGCCTACTTCAATAAATTGAGTGGCACCATCAGCAACCATATTCTGCACCGTTTGTGTCCATCTGACAGGTGAGGTAAGTTGCTTAACCAGGTTTTCACGAATCAGAACAGGATCTGTAACAGGCTTTGCATTTACATTTTGATAAACAGGACAAACAGGCTTGTTGAAAGTGGTTTGGTTAATAGCTTCAGCAAGCTCTATACGAGCAGGTTCCATAAGTGGTGAATGGAAAGCACCACCCACTTTAAGGGGTAAAGCCCTTTTTGCCCCTGCAGCTTTTAACTGTTCACAAGCTATTTCAATTCCCTTAAACGAACCTGATATTACCAGTTGCCCGGGACAGTTATAGTTTGCCGGCACTACTATTTCAGGGATCGACTTGAGCACTTCTTCTACTTTAGCGTCATCGAGTCCGATGATTGCAGCCATAGTACTGGGTTCGGCTTCGCAAGCTTTTTGCATAGCCATGGCCCGTGCATAGACCAGCTTGAGCCCGTCGTCAAATGACAATGCGCCGGCAGCAACAAGCGCTGAGAATTCACCGAGTGAATGACCGGCAGTCATATCAGGGGTAAACTGTGTGCCTAGTGTTTTGGCTAATATAACGGAGTGTAAAAAAATGGCAGGTTGTGTAACTCTTGTTTGGCGCAAATCTTCATCAGTTCCTGCAAACATCAGGTCAGTAATCCTGAATCCAAGTATTTCATTTGCTTTCTCAAAGAGGGCTTTGGCTTCAGCGTTATTGTCGTATAGGTCTTTGCCCATTCCAACAAACTGAGCGCCCTGACCTGGAAATACGTATGCTTTCATACAATTATTTTTAGGTGTTTGAAGAGGCAAAGATACGACTTTTACCCATGAGCTTCCCAAACCTGAAGAGCCTCCGGCATGTTTTGTCGTCCAAACCCAATGCGTACATTGGAGTGACCATATTCAAACATCTCAGCAGGAACCATCATGATGCCGGTTTCTTTTACCAGTTGCCGTGTAAATTGCAAGGTGGATTGGTTTAGCTTAAGTTTTACAAAAGCTGTAGAGCCGGCCTGAGTTGGTTGGTAATAGGGGATAAGATCAGGGTGACGTGCTGCGAACTCCCCAAATATAAGTTTGTTAGTCCTGATTTTATTGAGGTTTACTTCAATGAACTGTTCGCTGTTGTTCAGGGCTATCAGGGCTAAAATCTCCGATGGAGCACTGCTGCAAATGGAGAGATAATCCTTGAAATGCTGCATTTTTTTAAGTAACCCACTGTTATGGGTAGCCACCCATCCAATGCGTAAACCGGCAAGTCCGAATGATTTAGCGGTTCCCCATAAACTAATGGCATTCTCATACAGATCACATAATGAGTCGTTCTGATTGCGCAAATCATGCACTAACTTGTGGTACATCTCATCTGAAAACAGCAGGGTATTGTAGCGTGAAGCAATGGTGATCAGCCTTTTAAGCTCTTCCTCTGTAGGGTAATAGCCCGTAGGATTATGTGGAAAATTTACAATGATAAGCTTTGTTTCAGGCGTTACCAGTTTATTGAGTTCATCAACATCAAACCATCCCTTATCATCAGGTTCCCAATAACTAAGTTTGCAACCCATTGACTTGGCTACCTGGTATAATGACTGGTAGGCCGGACGCATACAAACCACATGATCCCCTTTTTCGAGGCACAGATTCATCAGAGCGTAATTAGCTTCACCGGGTGAAAGTACAAACACATCATCACTTTTTATTGTGTTGTAATGCCGGGCAATGGCTTCACGCAATAAGGGATGACCCAGTGAATCAGTATAACCTAAAGTGAGGTTGTTCCATAAATCCAGTTCCCGGCTATCCGCACAGTTCAGTACATAATTCATACTAAACCCGTCACAATCAGAACTTGAAAGAAGGTACTTCACATGAAATTCATACTTGGCAAAATACCTCTCCAGCTTAAATGGTTGCAGCTCCATCATTGATTGCTTCACTTTATATTTTAAAACATAGCCTTCACCCGGAAGGTTTTTTAACTTAAACCCCTAGTGTAACTGTGATCCTATGAGGTGTATAAACTCTGCTCTTGTTTTATCAACAAGAAAAGCGCCGGTAAAATCAGAAGTGGTGGTAACGGAGTTCTGTTTTTGAATACCCCTCATACTCATACACATGTGTTGTGCTTCAATAACCACTGCCACACCCAGAGGCTTTAAGGTACTGTTGATAGCTTCCTTGATTTGTGTGGTGAGCCGTTCCTGAACCTGTAAGCGGCGGGCAAAGGCATCTACTACTCTGGGTATTTTGCTTAATCCTACAATATATCCGTTAGGAATATAGGCTACATGGGCTTTGCCAAAGAAGGGGAGCATATGATGTTCACACAGGGAATAGATTTCAATATCCTTTACAATGACCATTTGTTTGTAATCCTCCTTAAACATTGCCGAGCGCAGTATCTCCTCAGGTTTCAAATCATAGCCGTGAGTAAGAAATTGCATTGCTTTGGCTACTCTTTCAGGCGTTCGCAGCAACCCTTCACGATCAGGGTCCTCGCCAATCAATTTCAATATTTTTTTATAGAGGGCCCCAAGTTTAATGATGGTTTCTGTGTTATATATATCGCGTTTATGATAACCAATATCTTCCTCATAATCATCCATCATGTTCTCGACGATCATGTCCTTCAAACCTTCGTTTTCCATTGAATTAACCTTCCTGTTCACGATCCAAAATATTCTACAAAGTTTCTTTCTGTTTCATACAGCTTTATACAGTGCAATTGAGCGCCTTGTTCATTAACCGGTCCCTCAAGCTCTTTCCAGAACGTCATGACAATGTTTTCAGCCGAAGGTAAAACTCCTTGCATGAAGTCAACATCAAGGTTCAGATTTTTATGGTCAACCTTTTCAATAATCTTCTCGTTAATAATATTACTTAAGACTTTCAAGTTCATTAAAAAGCCGGTTGCAGGATTAACATCTCCTTTTACAGTAACAAATAAATCATAATTATGGCCATGCCAGTTTGGATTGGAACATTTACCAAAGACTTCTAAATTTTCAGCATCGGTTAATTCAGGACTGAACAAGCGGTGTGCAGCATTAAATTGCTCTAAACGAGTGAT
>JBAXYX010000120.1:0-7192 GCA_041670625.1 Lentimicrobiaceae bacterium
AGATTCAATGGGTAATATTCAATGGAATCGTTGTTATGGTGGAAGTGAAAAAGAAGGTTTATTAGATATTCTAGAAGTAAGCGACGGTTATTTAGCTGCATGTCAGAGTGGCTCCAATGATGGTGACCTTTTAAATTCTGGTTATCACGTTGGTTATTGGAATAATGGTGATCCGACTGCAGATACATGGATAGTAAAGTTTGATTTCAATGGCAATATTCTCTGGCAAAAGTGTTATGGAGGTAGTAAGCATGATAATCCAACAAAAATTTTTGCAACTGAAAAAGGTTATCGCGTATTCAATAATACTTATTCAAAAGATGGTGATGTTTTTGGGAATAATTCAATTACTGATACTTATTCTGATATATGGACATTTGAAATAGATTCAGTAGGAAATCTATTATCAAGTCAGTGTTTTGGTAGTCTATATGATGAAAGTCTTTATGATGGCGTTTTTAAACTGAGTGATGCTCAGTATGCAATCGCAGCACAAGCAATGAGTTATGAATGGAGTTGTGTTGAAGAAAACGACATAGTTCTGTTTAAAATAACAGATACATTGATAGATGGTACTAGTAGCAATATTCTTCCTAAAATAATTAACGCCTATCCAAGTCCTGCTCAACAAGTCATTAATTTTGATAATGCTGGACCATTCCCAATTACAACGTCAATTATAGATCCATTAGGAATAAAAAAGGATGAACTTCTTTTGTCTCCTGGCTCAAATTCAATTGAACTAATCAATTATTGTCCAGGTATGTATATCTACAAATATAATGCAAGAGGACAAATAATCACAGAAAAATTTATAGTTTATTAAATAGCATCTTAACCTACAAATCTCTGATATGAAAAAATTATACTTGTTATTGACAGCCATTTTATTCTCTCTTCTTTTAAACGCACAATCATATATTCCTTTTCCAACAAATTATTCTCAATGGAATCAGGTTGAGACCTGGCATGATGGAGGTTCCACGGGTACATTTAATGCTTTCAATTATCAGTATCTGTTAGATGGTGATACTGTTATTAATACTTAAATTCAAGTCATTAATGCAACTTAAATAGCGAAAATGAAGATATCACTGTAAATGTGCCACTCATAGCACACACAAATGTGCCACTTTGACAGGCTGTAAATTGATTTCAAAAATAGGTAAATTTATTGTTTCTTTCGCCTCATTCAATCACCTTCATTATGGAAAGCTTTCCATAAAAAAGGACCAAGCTATAGAATGGAAAATAGAAAGAATATATTTTAATCAATTATTAACCCGATCAGGTCTACTATCAGTATCAAAAAACTGTTGGTTGAATTTTTCCGAAAAACGTTGATTTGAAATTTGCATATTACACGCCATAATAGACAAGCCCGTCAAGCACTCTTTCATTCTCTCAAACGAACCTGAAACAAAGCAGTTTCCCGGTAATATTACCGCTGTATCGGCACCGATGTTCCAGGGATAGCGTGATGAAGAAAGCAAATACATGATCGCACAACAGCCAGGCTATTGTACTTACCCAACCATTTATAACAGGTTGTTTTTCCAATGTTGTAGAACCTCAAACCGGCTGTAACGCCCATCTTCTGAATTCCTTTAACCCAAATTACGCGATAGGAATTTCTAATGCTTAGCATTAGGTATATTTGTGTTATGGAATTCGATATAAGCTATACCAATCAAGAGATTACGCCCTGGGGCGGAATGGTGTTTTTGCGCCAAATGTTGGACAAAATAGGGTTCAAATCGCAAGTTGAAAACTGTATTGATTTGCCCCAGCCGGGATCAAACCGGGGTTACTCACCAGTTTCGATCATTGAATCATTTTTAGTGAGTATTTGGTGTGGGGCAAACCGGTTTATGCACACCGAAGTTACCCGCCACGATGAAGCTTTGAAGAAGATATTTGGTTGGAAGCAATCTCCGGCACAGGACGTTTACAAGCGCTATTTTGCCAAGTTCACCCAAGTTACCAACCAACGGGTAAGCGACCATTTCTATTCCTGGATATTCAATTCGGTACAGTTTGATAACTATACACTTGATTGTGACTCATCGGTTTTGACCCGCTACGGAGAACAGCAAGGAGCCAAGCGTGGCTATAACCCGCACAAACCGGGCAGGGCATCCCACAATCCCATTATTGCCTTTGTTTCGGATGTCAAACTGGTGGCCAACCTGTGGTTAAGAAGTGGCAATACTGGATCTGCCGAAGGTTTTATCCCTTTTCTGGAAGATACCTTTACCAAGTTACAGGGCAAAAATATCAGCCTGCTACGCCTGGACAGTGGATTTTTTGGCAAAGAAGTGTTTGATTATTTGGAAGGGAAAGAGAAACCCATCAATTATATCGTTGCCGCCCGTTTCTATGAACCAATCCAACGTATTATTGCAGGGAACCAGCTTTGGACAACACTTGATGAAGGCATTGAAATCAGCGAATTGCAATACAAAGGCCAGTTGTGGGACAAACCGCGCCGAATGATCGTGGTCAGGCAAAGGATAGAAAAACGTCCCAAAGCAGCCGGGAAAATGCTGAAGCTTTTTCAGGATGAAGATTATTACCGACAGTACCGATACTCTGCATATATTACCAACCTGACCCTTTCTGCTGCCGATGTTTGGCGGCTATACCGTGGACGTGGCGATGCTGAAAACCGGATCAAAGAACTCAAATACGATTTCGGGTTTGATAGTTTCAACATGCAATCTTTCTTCGGTACCGAAGCGGCATTGATTTTTGCAATGCTTGCTTATAACCTAATGGCCTTATTCCGGCAGTTCCTGCTCAACTCAAAAGTCCAGCACACCCTATCAACATTGAGGTATAAGACTTTTGCCATTGGTGCCTATTTCCAGAAAATCAACAACAAATACACCCTAAAGTTGAGCCTGAACATGAAACGAAGGGAATGGTTTGCCGGGTTGTGGAATCATTCAAATCAGGTAAACCTGCCTTTTAAGTTTTCTAATGCGTAATTTGGGTTTAAGAATTTCTTCTTTTCCTTCAGGAGTTCTTTTTCTAATTGATTTCTTCATGAACCTAAAAGTACGTGTTAAAACCGAACTTTAGTCCATCTTTATAGGGGGCCAGACCACTGCTGAACGCTGCCTGCTGAGCCCATAATAAATAATCTTCAAAAAAATATTGATTTCAAGTAGCTTTTGAAAATAAACTTCATATATTTACAGCCTGATAGATGGAACAAGCATACTACTTTTTTACTCTATATACGCATATCATTTTCCTTCCTGCTTCTGTTCCGGTTGATAGAGATTGCAATTGAAGCAATGAGCATGACTTGTTCATTGAGTTCTGTTTATTGGTTCCACTATTTTAGTAGTCATTAAAATAACATCAAAAAGCCTAAATCGGATGAAAGGTATGTATTCAGTTCCGAATTCCCTCAATGGTCCGCCCCTCTATTTGGATAAGATGCAGGAGCTCCATTATTGCGAACACCCCCTAAAAATTTACAAGTCGCTTTTCGAAGAGTTTATCCATTATTGCCACATAGGTTATTTTACAATGATTAAAACGTTCATACATTGTGGCATCGTATTGCAACGCACTTACTAGAAAACGGGACTGATTTTCGCTATATCCAGTTTCCCGGGTCAAGAAAGCAGCAAAATCAATAAAATTGGCACTCATTTATCAGAACAGAGCTTGCAAAAAGTAATTATCCCATTTGATGAGCTATAATTACATAATTTTATAGAAAAATAACAAATGACTGCAATCATACATACATAACCAAAATTGGATGTATTGTATGAGAAAGTAATACTTATAAACGAGTTAGCAACAAGGCGATGAAAAAAAACCGAACACCCACCCACAGCAAAAGAGTTGCAAATTTTGCTGACACACATGCCGACACGAAAATTTGCAACACATTTGCTCTTGGCTGACACACAAATACCAAATTGAATACAAACAAATAAGACAAAACAAACTATCAATCAAAAACCTTTAGCTATGAAAATATTTTCTCGATTTTTAGTAATTCTGATCCTTTTGGGCTCGCTTGAATTATTCGCAAGCGAAAAGAGCAAACCTATTGGTGTTATGATCAACAGTACAGAAATTTCCCAACTGAATGGCACAGCCAACATTACCGGATACCTTAAAGTCTTTGACACAACCTATTTTGAGTCAAATCCTATTTATTCAGCAAATGCAACAATATCATTAAACAGCACTGATCTCAATAATTTGACTGGAAACAACAGAAACAGTGGAGATAGCATACCATTTTCACTCACTCTGAATTACAATTCTGCAAGTTTACCTTTCTTTCCGGTAAAAGTGGAAATGCAGATTAACTCGAAACGTATTAGCAATAGTGCAGGTACTTATTTTTACCAAATGTCATGTAGCGGTAAAAGCCTTACCGGCAAATTAGTAATAGTTAAATAATTCTAATTCATGGGTTGCCGGTTTCCCCGGCAACCCTTATCATAATATCTAATTGAAAAAGTCATGAAAACGTTAATAAAATCCTTTACTCAAATTAAAAAACTGTTCTTCCCATTATTGACGATCATTTTATTGGGAAGCTGCTGCAAGGATGCAGAAACATTTATGGTGCCTGAAAATTTTAAACAATACTTTTACTTTCCGGCAGGTAGCTACTGGGTGTATAAAAACCAATTTGGAGCATATGATACCCTTACCCTGCTAAGTACTGATTCTAAAATTAGTAAAATGCATGCAGAATCATGTGATGAATATGAGAAAATTACAGCAAATTATATTTCAAGTAACTCAGGCAAGTTTAATATATCAACAACCTATATTTCTGATTTCATGCTTTGTGAATTAAATAAAAATTACTTCACAGAGTTGACAGATTTTGCTACATACACAAATGGAGAGCAAAAAGCTCAAAGTTGCTCATCTGATATTGAATGGTGGATTGAAGATACTATAGTTGTTAACAAAAAGAACTATTACGATGTTGTTGTTAACAAAACAACTTCATTCATACCACCTTCCATTTTAGATTTCCCAATTAAAGGCTATTTTAAGGAAAACATCGGATTAGTTAAACGGGAGCTTCAAAATGGCGAAATTTGGGAACTTATTGATTACAAAATAAATAAGTAAGCCATGCAAAGACTTTGTTTTCTTATTATTAACCTGCTGATTGTTAATATTCTTACCGCCCAGAACATCATTTTCAACTGGCAAAGCTGCCTTTCAGGTTACGAAAGCGAGGGATTCGATGTTTTTCCTTATGATATTGCTAAAACTGATGACGGATTTTTAATGGTAGCCGATTATGAAGTACCAACAACCGCCCCTCCGCCTCAGACAGATTCTGATGATATTTGGTTGGTTAAACTTGACAATGATGGCAATTTTGTGTGGGATAAATTTTTTGGCGGTAGCGATCGCGACATGCCATGCATGATAGAAGCTTCAACAGACGGGTATTACTATATCATTGGAGGTTCAGCCTCCAGTGATGGCGATATAACTTATGACCCATATCCCAATAGTGGGGATTATTGGGTGATTAAGATAGATGCCAACGGTAATAAAATATGGGATAAAATTATTGGAGGTACAAGTGGTGAATATATGTACAATGCCAGTGTATATGCTGATGCAGATGGTGGTATAACTTTTATTGGTACAACATTATCGCATGATGGCGACATTACCCAAAACTATGGGGCTTATGATATGTGGATGGTGAAACTTAATGCAGATGGGACAAAGGCCTGGGATTTTACTGCCGGCACTCCTGATTTCGAATTCAGTGAAGCAATGATACATACAAGTGATGGGGGTTATCTTTTGGGGGGTGATGGCACTTCGGTAGCCGGTGGCAATATAACGTGTATTTCACCCAGTTGGTCAAAACCTGAAGCAATTTTACTTAAACTGGACAGCGAGAGAAATATTGAATGGCAGCAATGTATTGGTGGCTCAGAATATGATGGAGTTGGTGAACTTCTTGAAATTTCGGGAGGATATTTGATAGGTTTATGGTCATCATCTGACGATCGGGATTTTGCCAATTCAGGATACCATATTGGATATGACAATTTTGGGAATAGGACAGAAGATATGGTGCTTCGAAAAACTGATTATAATGGAAACGTAATTTGGCAAAGATGTTATGGTGGCAGTAAAAATGAATCTCCTCTAAAGTTTTATAATTTGAGCGATGGCAACATCATGGTGTTTGCCAGAACAGCTTCAAAAGACGGAGATGTGATTGGTTTACATTACGATCCATCGTATCCTCAATATACACTCAGGGATATATGGATGCTTAAAATAAATTCAACAACCGGTGATATTATCTGGCAGCGTTGCATAGGCACAGATGATGATGATGATATTTTTATTGAAGGTATTATTCAGTTAAGCGATTGGGATTATGTTATGACTGTACAAGCTTTCTATTATTTACTTGGTGATATTGCCTGCAGCCCTGCTCAAACAAACAAGCAATATGCATGGACGATAAGTGTAACTGATACAGTAACATATACTAATACACAAGATAACCTTACTTTGAAGGATGTGGTTCATATATATCCTAATCCGGCTACCGATTATATTACCGTGGAAATACCAAAACATCTTTGCACCGGGAATACTGTTCTTGAAATAATAAATTGTGAGGGAACAAAGGTCAAGAAAATTGAACTAAATGATGAAACACCAATTATACAAATAAGTGACCTGCCAGCTAGTTTATACACCCTTAAACTCACTAATCAGAAAATGAAAGCAAGCAAAAGATTTATAAAAATATAAAATGTCATACCTGTTGCCTACGCTTCGCAGCCAAGCACATTGGCAAGTCGCACCTACCTGCGCCAATACTCAAACTTGTCAAAGAGCTTGCCTGCCCTGACACACAGACAAACGAACGCCCTGTAGCTAACAGCAAATAAGCACAATAGCGGAAATTACTGTAAATCAGACAAATATTGCTTCTGATTTTACTTGTGCTTTACTGAAAAGCTGTACCTTTAAAGTCTGCTACTGTGCCTATTTGCGGGCCGTTATGTGCATGAAAAAAATAGCCTGAAATGAAACTTGCCCTCATTGTAATATGGAGGTTGACTCGACTTTTGAATTTTGCCCAAACTGCCAACATAGACTTGGGATAAAATCAGTTCCTCGTGAGAACACAAGCTATGAAGGTCCATTA
>JBAXYX010000121.1:0-7131 GCA_041670625.1 Lentimicrobiaceae bacterium
AGCGCCTGTTTGTCAACCCCTTTGGCAAAACCACTTACCACTACCTTATAATCCCTGCTTGCCATAAGGGCTATGTTATCAGTAAACTGAAGCGAAATATCCGAAGCATTGCGCGAACCAACTATTGCCAGAGATTTTTCAGCCATTATCTGTTTATTCCCTTTAACATAGACTACCGAAGGAGCATGAGCCGATTTAAGGTTTTCTTTCATCGTTTTAGGATACTCAGGTGATGTTATAGGTATAAGTTCATAACCTTCATTCTGAATGGTTTCAGCCAAAAATGCATTGGTTGCCAATTCTGATTTTGCTTGTTTAAGGTCTTGAATATCTCTTACATCAAGTCCGTATATTTCTTTCCAGTCAGTTTCCGTTAGCTGAAAAAACTCCTCAATCGATTTTTTTTGTTCATGATAAAACTTAATAATCAGGTTATTGATTTTTAAATAACCCCATCTTGGGATATGCGCCAGTGCAATCCATTGAGCTGCATTATTTATCATACTAAATCTCCTCCAACAGTTTTTGCAATGACAAGGGGTGCCACCTTAAATGCACCCAGTTTAGTCAAATATTTACCAATTTCCTTAATGGTGGCACCACTGTCAAAAATATCGTCAATTAACAGTATGCTTTTCCCTTTTATTTCCGAAGGTACATCATAAATGAATGCACCACTCACATTGTCTGCTTTCAGACAAGCATTTTCAAAGACCTTTTGTTCGCTGGTTGTTCTGATTTTCCTTAATTGATGGCTTATCGGGAATTTAAGTACATGTGCAATCTTTATGGCAAAGTTACGTACCAAATCTCCCGATTTTGTCGGAGGAACGTATAAAACAAGGTCGAACATTTCCTGACCGAATTTCTTTCGGAAAGCTTTAAGGGTCAGACTTAACAAAAAGTCAGGAAAGTCGCCTCCGTTTTCATACTTACATCGGTGCAGAGCAGCACCAACATTTGAAACACCGTAATATGATGCCGACACGCCGTTTACAAGCACTGTACTCTTAAGTTCAACAAGTAATTCGGGAAAATAATTTTCCCTGAAATCCTGAAGTTTATGTATCCATTCTTCTGTAGGTGTAACAGTTAATTTTTGTAACCCGGTATTGTCGCAATTGTTAAAAACCCCTTTTGTTGAATCACCCAAATAATCACAAAGAAACTTCATACGTGAGCCCTCAGTATCAATATACTCTACCATATGGTCAAGATCTGCCATTTTTTGCGACCGCAATATTTCAAATGCATGTGTGTTCAAAGTGGGGGCACCGGTAATATACTCTAGTTTTTTCAAGCCTGAGTAGGTAACTTCCCTGATAATCCCCTGTTCAATTAAATCGGCTTTGATTACGCGAATTTGGGTTTGTTTGAGATTGGTTCTTCGCATCAGATCCCTTTCTCCCAACATCTCACTTTTAATCGCTTCAATAACCTGCTCATATTTCTTTATTGACGGGCGTCCTCTTTCAATAAAAGCCTCAGGTAATTCACGGTCTTTGGGATGATACAACAGGATGATAAATGCAGGTTTTCCATCTCTGCCGGCCCTGCCGATTTCCTGGTAATAATGAACAGGCGATTGTGGTATCTGGGTATGAATAATGAAACGGATGTCGGGCTTATCGATGCCCATTCCTAAGGCATTGGTCGAAATTACGCATTTCCATTGATTGCTCATTAATCCATTCTCAATGGTTATACGAGAGTCAGTGTCAAGTCCGGCATTGTATCCTATGACAGGAATTTTCAGGTATTCAAACCATTTTGAGTATATTTCGGTTTCAACCCTTGTACCGGTATACAATATCCCCGAACCCGGAAACCTGTTCATATTTTTCCCAAGCCAGGTAAGTTTATCGTCCTCCTCATTTACTTTTATTACAAACAGCCTGAAATTTTCACGCAATAAATTACCTCGTATGATGGTTAAATCTCCTCCCATCTGCTCAGCAATGTCGGCTTCCACTTTTTTTGTAGCGGTAGCTGTTGTGGCCAGCAGGGGCAAACCTTTGGGCAATAATTTAACCAGGTTGATGATTCGCCTGAATGAAGGTCTGAAATCGTGCCCCCATACTGAAATACAATGGGCTTCATCCACTACCACCATCGAAAGATTCATTTGTCGGGTTGCCTCTATCCATTCAGTATTTTCCTGCCGCTCCGGGGCAATGTAGAGTATTTTTATTTTCCCCGCTATGGCCTCCTGCAGGATTTGTGTATTCTCTTCAGGTGTTTGTCCGCTATTAATGCATTTGGCAGCAATGCCCATACCAGAAAGTTTTTTTACCTGATCACGCATCAGGGCAATTAATGGAGAAAATATAACGGTAGTACCCTGAAAAATTATCCCCGGGAACTGAAAACAAAGTGATTTCCCAAACCCGGTTTTTTCAATAAGCAATACACGCTCCCCTCTGAGCAATTTTTCAATGGTCATCCATTGTTCATCATAAAATCTGTCAATTTTAAACGTACGTTTGAGTAGAGTTTCTGCTTCCGGTCTGGTCATGATTTATTTTTACGTTCCATTATTTATATTCTATCCATTAAGTTAAAGATTGAATCGTCCGGTAATTTGTTTACAATCTTCTTCATAATCCTGGTTTTAGTTTACTTTTTGTGTAAACATATTTCAGGACAAGTCACAAAAAATAATAATCACAGGAAATAAATTTTTATGTCAATGATTTGTCTGGTCAGACAAAGTTAGCAAAATAGAATTACCATCATTGCCAGATATTACGAAAAATAAAATAGGAATAAGACCAAACGTGATGTTGGAGAACTATAATGAATATTATGGAACACGCCGCTCCGTTACTTTGCATATTGAATTGGTGTTTGTTTAATGTGGGTTAATTTAATTGCAATTTCTTCGTCGGTGAAGCTTGCGATGCCGCAGCCGATGCGGGTTACAGTCCGGCCAGGTTCCTCCCAAATACCAAGACTTCATCGGGCAGGAGTTCGTTAATCTGTTTTGGTGTGAAGGCGTGTCGTTTGGGCATACGCATTAATTCATGGTTATGAATGCTTTATTCAGTCGGATCTTCTGTCTCATCCCGTTTTCACCGGATATTACATAGTATTTGGCAATGGATTGAGGTAAAGTTTCTTCAATTTTACGGCGTATGCGTGAGATGACGTTGCTCATGGAATCTCTGTCGGTGCATATTTTGTTAACTCTTGCCTGGATGGTTCCGATGGCTCCCACATCAGAATAGTTGCTGTACAATCTGTATAATTCATGCCGGTGTTCGTCGGGAAGGGCAGCGTAGGCAATCCCCTCGGGATGGTTCAGGTACAGGTGGTAAACGGTGCTTTCCATAGGTCCAAAAGGTAGCTTTATTCCCAACTGGGGGAGGATAAATGTGCGTTCTCGGTAATTAACCTCCAGCCGGGCGGGTTCAGAATCTTCTGTAAGGGAACTGTAATAGATAAACTGTTTACGCATGGCCTCAAGGATGGTGAATGTTTGCGACGTTATGAGCGGATCGATCTTTTTTTTCAGGATGATTTCACGGCACTCCGGACATATATCAGCCGTACGGAGTTTCAGGGTGATCTCCATCTTGTTTTTGCAAAAATCATTGATGCACCCACGCGGTGTTTGATGGGCCTTCTCCACGCGTTCGTTGAAATCCTTGTACATGAGTACCTTCAGGGGTATGGTGGCAAGCTGGTGGATTACCGGGTAAATGATCTCCCCGTTGACGTAATAGTTCCACATGCTGGTTTGCACAAACAGGTTCAGTCGACCGGATGGGTCGGCCCCCTGAAACCAGTTGTACTCATTGGCATAATGCGTAAGGAGTACAACGGGTTCGTTGTCGGGAAGGTGGTTTTTGTGCCGGGCGTCTTGGCAATGCCCGAAGATGTTTTCCCACTTGATGTTACTTACTCTTGATAGTTCCACCAGCCGCTCGCTGTAACAATTCACTATGGTAAAGAGCCGCTCTTTATCCCATATTTCATTTATGAGTTCATCGTCATTGTAAGTCACGGGTTCCTCATGGCTGATATACTTGACTGGTCCGGGATACTGTTGCAACGTTTGTACGACGTTGGTAAAGCTTTCGAGATTAAATGAGGATTCCCTGATGAGATGTATGTTCATGAGCTGATAACTTGGAACAGCAAAGTTAACGATCTGAATCGTTATTTTGAAGGAAATCTTTACTGATGATGCCCTTCCCTTTCATGTCGATGTACCTATCCATTCGGTCAGCAACATTATTGAATTCCTGCATTGAATTCTTCACGGAATAGTGCGCGGCATTTGATGCTTTGATATTAAGATGCACTGCTATGTCAACGGCATCGAGGGTTGCCCCGATATAACTGAACGACCAGTTTCCTTTAAGTTCCAATTCACTAATGAGCGATGAAATGGTGTGATGGGTGAATTGCCGCGATGCATTCTCATAGCCATCAGTAAAAATAACTACCACCACCGATGCTTCGTTTCGTTCCACTTCGCGGCCGATGGTTTCCTGCAACCTACGGACGGAGAGGCCGATAGCATCATACAGAGCGGTATTGCCGTCGGGGTGATAGTCGGCGTAGCTGATCTCATCGAGCATAACAGCACTCACGCGATCACGCACCTGACTGATATTGTGGTTAAACAGGCAGAGCGATGTGGCAATTTCCTGTTCAGGGAACCGTTCGGCAAGCTCCTTTATCCGCCTGATCTGGCTATTAACGCCGCTCACTGTTTCTTCCATACATGAACTCATCGATCCACTTCTGTCGAGGATCAACTGGTAATAGGTTCTCCTGTTTGTCAGAGTATTGAGGGTGTTCATGTCTTTTGGGGAAGTCATTTCATTGGGGGTGTTCATGTCATCTTTGGTTTTCATGGTCTTTGAATCTTTGTTGATTTATGACACAAATATACCCTCATCGCATCCCCGAAAGGGTAGTTTTTCAAGCTTGAATTTGCTTTAGTACTGACTTACCCTCTTACACCTATTAGTTGTCCTCGTCAATGAGTTCTTTCCAGCACCTTCACAAAGGCCTCCGGCAAACACACATTGTCCAGTTTCAATGCATTCCTGAACAGAGGCGCTATCTCTTCGTCGGTGAAGCCTGCGATGCCGCAGCCGATGCGGGTTACGTAAAATAGCTTTTCAGTATTCGCTTTGGCAAAGCTGATAAAGTCATCTACATAGGGTGCTATGGTTTCTACACCACCCTGCATGGTGGGTATGGCATAGCTCTGTCCCTGCAGACCGACACCCTGCCCATATATGGCGCCAAACTTAATTGCTGCAATCCGGGCTGCTCCCCCTGCATGGTGACCGGCCAGGTTGCTTCCAAATACAAAGATTTCATCGGGCAGGAGTTCGTTAATCTGTTCTGGCGTGTATAGATTTCGTTTTGGCATGATTAGAATATTTAAGAAATCATTACTATAAAATTAAAACAAATTCATTTAAGATTTGGACATTTTGGAGCTTCAACTTTAAATCTGTCCAAAAAACACTTGCACCCTCACCGGGTGGTGCAATCTCCATACCTGGTATAGTATTTAAGTTTTAATGCCTGGCGCAGGGCGTGGGGTTTGCGTGGGGCTTTTTGCAGGGCGCAGACGCTTATCGTCAGTATGACTTGTCCTGAAATATGTTTACACAAAAAGTAAACGAAAACCAGGATTATGAAGACGATTGTAAACAAATTTCAGGACGATTCACAAAGTCTGTTCCGGGAATTCGGCATCCAAAGGCTTCTTTAGTTTCTGCTTTTTACTCTTTTTCAATCTCCGTTTCTCCAGATACTGCTGAACAATAATCCGGGTTTCTTCAGGCACGGTGATGATGATGGGTTCACCTTTTTTCCAGGGCTTGCATTCCATGCGAGTATTGATTTGAATTTTACCAAAAGTAATATTTTTTTCAACGTGATTGATTCTTCATACCGTCCTGATCGCTGTCTTTCGTATCGATTAAATTATAAGTCACTCCAGCGTCGGATGGCTTCAGCGATAGCTTCTGCTTTTCAGTGTTTTACTTGCCACCATTTTAATCGGCTCTGCCTATGTCATCATTACCGGTGCCATCCTGAACTTTACTACAGAATCACCCTGTGCCATTTTAGCACTACTGGACATGGTAATACTGAGCTTTCCCGTACTGATTATTACGGAAAGAAGCATTGGAAAAAGGTTTAAAGTGGTTTTCAATACCCTGGCCTTTCAATGTTCTCTCTTTCAGTTTATCGAAAGATATCTTCCATTATACAGGAAGGTCTGGTTCGTTTTTTAACCATTAATTTTGTTTTATTTAGGAGAAACATTGTTTTTATACTACATAATCTTTGAGCCATGAAATTCGTTGACAGAATTGAAGAGATAAAGAGGCTGGAAACCGCTCTGAATGGTGAATCGCCATCTTTGATAATAGTTTATGGCCGGCGTCGGTTGGGGTAATCCGGCTTCAAAGCAATTCACTTCAGGAAGCTGTAACGTATAATTTGCTAAATGCTCAGGGTACGCTTTATGAAGAACCTTATCGTTTGTTTATTGACGATATGCGCGATATCGTGCAGGCATCTACGTTGCTTTCGCTGATAGGCAACGGTGCAAACCGACTATCTGAAATTGCTGTGAGGGCAAATAAACCCGCTGTTGGAAGTAGATGTTATAGCATTATCTACCGATGGTAAAAATCTGCTTGTAGGCGAATGCAAGTGGATGGAAGACGAAAATACGGAACACTTATGTTAACTGATATTTTATTGTAATAAATAGTCATTTTTTGCATAGTTACTCTACTTCTTCTCGATTTACTATGTAAAAAATGACATTTACTCCCACGCTTTGGGTTCCATGAATTTTAACCATGAACTACTTGGTCTGGGCCCGGAAACCTGAAAACGCCACGGCTCTTTCGACTGACTTCAGCAGATGAAAAGATTGTATGCCTCCGGGTGCAGCCTTCAAACCCTCAGGCCGACCTTACAAACCGGACTTCGTGGACTGTTTTTCCACTGTTGCCAGAAAGTGCGATTACTGTTCCTTCGGCTACCTTATCACCTACTGAAGTTAAACATTTTTGAAGATGAGCAAAGCCAAAACGTATACTGCCATCATTACATAACATAGCAATTGATAAGCCTCCTTTAGGC
>JBAXYX010000122.1:0-7126 GCA_041670625.1 Lentimicrobiaceae bacterium
ATAAGCTGAGTGAAATTATCAGTTACGATCATTAATAAATCATTAACAAACAGGATGAAAAATAAGGCCATTGCTTATTTCCCATCCTGTTTATGTTTTCGTAATTATTGGTGCAATCCTGTTAAGGATTCACAAATAAAGTTGATGAACAAATCAAACTTAAAGCCTATTTAAATGTGTATCTGATTGAAAGTGCGGCTCCGTCACCCCACCAGTGATTATCACCAACTACATTAAATGCAGGTTTCCAGTCCAAGCCAATATTAAAGGGCACTTCAGCGAAAGTATATTCCAGCCCTATAATAAAGTCAATTCCTGCAACGGCAAAATTGCCAGCGTTACGATCAGTATCATGCCAATAGTAATGATCATTATCCCAAACTCCGATATGAGCACCTAAACCCAGAAAATAGTCAAGGCCATTGGCACCACTTATTGGTTTTTGCCATTCATAAAGACCAGTAAGAGCAAAACCCTGCCAACGAAATGAAGCTATCCCTTCAAGAGCATTGGAACTTGAAATAAAATGTTTTAGGGTAATACCGTTAAAAGTACCCACTCTGGCACCAAGTGCAGTTTGATAATTTTGCCCCTGCGCACCAAAAGAGAATAGCCCTAACATAAGAGCAAAAATGAATAGTTTGCGTTTCATAGTAATAGTTTTAGTTTAATAGATTTACTATCTTATAACAATCGCCATGCCAAAATGATTTACACGAATAAGATAAAGTAAATG
This sequence comes from Lentimicrobiaceae bacterium, assembly GCA_041670625.1. Taxonomy (GTDB): domain Bacteria; phylum Bacteroidota; class Bacteroidia; order Bacteroidales; family Lentimicrobiaceae; genus Lentimicrobium. The sequence continues at coordinate 737 of JBAXYX010000122.1, forward strand.
AAATTTGCAATTCCCATTACTACTAATCAACTCTAAGCATCTTTCAAACCTAAACATCCATCAACCCTGGGCATCCTTCAACTCTAAGTAACTATCAAACCTAGGCATCCATAAACCCTAAGTATCAACCAACCCCAGGTATCCATCAATTATGAGTATCCATCAATCTTAAGCGTCAATTTTTGCATATTTTGCATTCTTTTCAATAAACTCACGACGTGGTGGCACTTCATCTCCCATCAGCATTGAAAAAATCCTGTCAGCCTCTGATCCATTGTCAATATGTACCTGGCGTAAGGTGCGGAATGCGGGGTCCATGGTAGTATGCCATAGTTGTTCAGAGTTCATTTCACCCAAACCTTTATATCGTTGAACATGAACACTACTTTCTTTACCATTTGATAATTCGTTTGTTATTCTGGCCCTTTCTTCTTCTGTCCAGCAATATCGCTCAGCAGTTCCTCTTTTAATCAAATATAAAGGAGGTGTGGCAATATATACATAACCATTTTCAATCAGTTCCTTCATGTATCTGAAGAAGAAAGTAAGAATCAGGGTGTCAATGTGGCTACCATCGACATCAGCATCGGTCATAAGTACAATCTTGTGGTATCTTAGTTTGTTAAGGTTAAGTGCTTTACTATCATCCTCTGTTCCAATTGTTACGCCCAATGCAGTATAAATATTTTTAATTTCTTCACTATCAAAGACTCTGTGTTGCATTGCTTTCTCCACATTAAGGATTTTACCTCTCAATGGAAGAATTGCCTGAAAGCGCCTGTCACGACCTTGCTTAGCCGTTCCACCTGCAGAATCACCTTCCACAAGGAACAATTCACATTTCTCGGGATCACGTTCGCTACAATCAGACAATTTACCCGGCAAACCTGATCCTGATAGTATATTCTTACGTTGAACCAGTTCACGTGCTTTACGAGCAGCATGGCGGGCAGTTGCAGCTAAAATGACTTTGTTGACAATAATACGTGCTTCCTTGGGATGTTCTTCCAGATAGTTATTGAGTAATTCTGACACCAATGTGTCCACAACTCCCATCACTTCATTATTCCCCAGTTTGGTTTTGGTTTGGCCTTCAAATTGTGGTTCTTGTACATTTACTGCGATTATGGCAGTCAACCCTTCACGAAAGTCATCACCATTAATATCAAACTTAAGTTTTGACAGCATTCCTGATTTATCGGCATAAGCTTTTAAGGTACGAGTCAAACCACGGCGGAAACCAGCAAGATGCGTTCCTCCTTCCTGAGTGTTAATATCGTTTACATAAGAATGGATGTTTTCACTAAAAGAAGTATTATACTGCATCGCTATTTCAACAGGAATATCATTTTTTTCTCCTTCAATGTATATAGGTTCAGGCATCAGTTTCTCACGCATGCCATCCAGATATTCAATAAAATCCTTAAGTCCGTTCTTTGAAAAGAATTCTTCATGTACAAAATTACCTTCATCATCAACTGAACGCTCATCCACAATACTAAGGTTCAGGCCTTTATTCAGGAAAGACAACTCACGTATACGTGATTTCAATATTTCAATATCATAAACAGTCGTAATAAAAATATTGTCATCAGGTTTAAAATGCACTGTAGTCCCGGTACGGTCTGATTCACCAATTTCACGAACGGGGTACAAAGGTTTGCCAATGGAATATTCCTGTTCAAAAATTTTCCCTTCACGGCAAACCGTTACCTTTAACATTGATGACAGGGCATTCACACATGAAACGCCAACGCCATGCAATCCACCTGATACCTTGTATGATCCTTTATCAAACTTACCGCCGGCGTGCAAAACAGTCATCACAACTTCAAGTGCTGATTTCTGTTCTTTTTCATGCCAACCGGTAGGTATGCCACGGCCATCATCAATAACTGTAATAGAGTTATCATTGTGAATAACAACCTCAATATTATGGCAGTATCCGGCTAATGCTTCATCAATAGAATTATCAATGACTTCATAAACCAGGTGGTGCAATCCACGTTCGCCAATATCTCCAATATACATGGCCGGGCGTTTACGAACTGCCTCTAATCCTTCAAGAACTGTTATATTATCGGCATTGTAGTTCCCGTTATTATTACCGCTTTCAGGAATGTTATCTGCTAGTTCGGCGCCTTTTTCCAATTCGCTCATATTCAGAATAATAGTAAAATTTAGTATAGAAGCAAAGTTACTGTTTTTACCAATACCATTTACACTTTCATTTACAATTTTAGGTATAAAATACGTACAATAAAAGCACAAAAAACATAAAAAGAGTCTGACAACCAGGCCCTTTTTATGAGAGTTCAATATTTAACAGAATCCCCTTTTTGAATGGGGTCATTAGTTTTTCATGGTTACTATAAAAGTAAAGCCTTGGAATCTGACATGCACTTTTAAAGTAATTAGTTTTTCATGATTACCAGAACAGGGGATTCATATTAGCCCTTTCTGGCCTTAATCATGATTTCAAGCATCTTGATTGCAGCTTCGGGAATAACGGTACCCGGACCAAAAATAGCCATAGCGCCTGCTTTGTATAGGAAATCATAGTCCTGGGGAGGTATTACACCACCAACGATTACCATTATGTCCTCACGTCCCAGTTCTTTCAGTTCTTCTATTACCTGAGGAACCAATGTTTTATGTCCGGCTGCAAGGCTTGAAACGCCCAGCACGTGAACATCATTTTCAACGGCCTGGCGTGCTGCTTCGGCAGGTGTTTGGAATAATGGTCCGATGTCAACATCAAATCCTATATCTGCATAGCCGGTTGCTACCACTTTTGCGCCACGGTCATGTCCATCCTGACCCATCTTGGCGATCATAATACGAGGACGACGGCCTTCGAGAGCAGCAAACTTATCAGCAAGTTCACAAGCATGTTTAAAGGTACTGTCATCCTTTGATTCTGATGAATATACTCCTGAAATTGAACGTATCACGGCTTTATATCTCCCATATACTTTTTCAAGTGCCATAGAAATTTCACCTAACGATGCACGTTTACGGGCGGCATCAATAGCAAGGGCCAACATATTACCTTCACCTGTGGATGCAGCATTCGTAAGAGCATCTAATGCTTGTTGTACTTCTTGAAGGTTACGGTTAGCACGTAAATCTGCCAAACGTTTAAGTTGAGCTTCTCTCACAGCCGTATTATCTACCTCAAGAGTATCAATAGGATCTTCTTTTTCAAGGCGGTATTTGTTAATACCCACAATAGTATCGGAGCCTGAATCAATATGAGCTTGTTTGCGGGCAGCAGCCTCTTCAATACGCATCTTGGGGATGCCGGTTTCAATGGCTTTTGCCATACCACCCAACTTCTCAACTTCCTCAATCAGCTTCCATGCCTTCTCAGCAATTTCTTTGGTAAGTGATTCCACATAATAGGAACCAGCCCATGGATCAACTGATTTGGTAATATTCGTTTCTTCCTGCAGGTAGATTTGTGTATTACGGGCAATACGTGCAGAAAAATCAGTAGGAAGTGCTATAGCTTCATCCAGCGCATTCGTGTGTAAACTCTGGGTATGTCCCAGTGCTGCTGCCAATGCTTCAATGGTAGTACGGGCAACATTATTAAATGGATCCTGTGCTGTTAAGCTCCATCCTGATGTTTGGCAGTGTGTCCGCAGTGCCATTGATTTCGGGTTGGTCGGATTAAACTGCTTAACAATCTTTGCCCATAATATTCGAGCAGCCCTCATCTTGGCTATTTCCATAAAATGGTTCATCCCTATACCCCAAAAGAAGGATAATCTTGGTGCAAATGCATCTACCGGAATACCTGCTTTTATACCTGTACGCAAGTATTCCAATCCATCTGCCAGTGTATATGCAAGCTCAATATCAGCAGTAGCTCCTGCTTCCTGCATATGGTATCCGCTGATAGAAATTGAATTAAACTTCTTCATATTCTTCGAAGTAAATTCAAAAATATCAGCAATGATGCGCATACTTGGTGAAGGAGGATAAATGTATGTATTACGTACCATAAACTCCTTCAGAATGTCGTTCTGTATGGTACCGCTTAATTTTTCAAGGGGTACACCCTGTTCTTCAGCGGCTACTATATAAAATGCAAGGACAGGCAACACGGCACCATTCATCGTCATAGATACTGACATTTTGTCAAGGGGTATCTTGTCGAACAGAATTTTCATATCCAGGATAGAGTCAATAGCCACACCGGCTTTACCAACATCACCAACCACTCTCTCATGATCAGAATCATAACCACGGTGAGTAGCCAGGTCAAATGCCACTGACAGGCCCATTTGCCCGGCTGCCAAATTACGACGATAGAAAGCATTGGACTCTTCGGCTGTTGAAAAACCTGCATACTGCCTTATGGTCCAGGGTTTCATCACATACATAGTGCTGTATGGTCCCCTTAAATAAGGTACCACTCCGGCTGCATAATTCAGGTGTTCCATTTTATTCAGGTCAGCTTCCGTGTAAACCGTCTTTACAGGAATCTGCTCGGTAGTCATCCATTCCTTCCCCTTAACAGGTTCTGAGATGTTCTCTTTACCGTTCGACCTGATATCAATATTCTTAAAATCGGGACGCATAACTTTTATTTGAGTGCTTACTTTATTTCTTATTGTTGAATCGTTCAGGTACTATTCAGAGCATCACTTCCAACTTCTGTTGGAAACGATACAATGTATCAAGCACATTACTCTTTACATGTATAAACTCAAATACTCCTTCATTTTTCAAATTCTCTATAATATCTTTAGGATATCCTGCCACCGTTATCAATATATCAGGATTTAAAGCCTTGATTGACCGGGTGATCTCAGGTGCCAATTCTGCATATTCTTCATCCGAACTGCATATAGCCACTACTTCAGCTTTAGAATTCAGGGCTGCTTTTACACCTTCATCAACTGATGCAAAACCGGCATTGTCCATGATAGTGTAACCTGCACAGCCAAAGAAACTGGTTGCAAAAGCTGCCCTTGCTTTGCGCATTGCATGATTACCAATGGTCAGCATGAATACTGAAGGACGCTTATTACCCTCATTCTCCCATATTTCCGTTGCCAGCCGAAGATCTTCAAAATCATCGGTCCCCCTGAATACTTCTATTGTTTTATATTGTGGCTTGCGGAACGGTTCACTCTCAACTTCTTCAGTATCCGCTTCCATCTGTATCTTTTCCAGCATATTCTCATTCAGATTGGGATGCTGGTTGGTACCTAACGCCAGAATCCTGCGGGTTGCAATATCTTCTTTTTTTTGTTTTGCGCTTGCTGCCACTTCATCCTGAATAAATCCTTTTTTTATAGCCTCAAGCATACCGCCCTCTTCTTCAATTGCTATAAACAGCTCCCATGCTGCTGCTACCATTGATGAAGTAAGATTTTCAACATAATAAGAACCTGCTGCAGGATCAATTACCTTATCAAGGTTTGATTCCTCCTTAAGGATGATCTGTTGATTACGTGCAATACGTAATGAAAAGTCATCAGGCTCCTCATAATCCAGATCAAAAGGAAGCACGGTAATCATATCCGCATTGCCTATAGCTGCCGACATTGCTTCAGTGGTTGTACGTAGCAGATTTACATATGGATCATAAATAGTCTTATTCCAGTTGGCAGTCATGGAATGGATATACATTCCGGCTGATTGTTTATGGACAGGTTTATACTGATTCACTATTTGTGCCCATAACAATCGGGCTGCACGCAACTTGGCAATTTCCATAAAATAGTTGGAACCAATGGCAAACAGGAAGGTCATCCTTGATGCAACTTCATCAACGCTCAAACCTTTAGAAGTATAGTAAGCAAGGTACTCATTCCCGGCAGAAAGTGCAAAAGCCAATTCCTGTGTTAACGTAGAACCCGAGTTGTGAAAATACTGCCCATTTACAGTCAGAACCCTGAACTCAGGCAATGCTTTTTGCGCATCTTTGATCAATTGAACACCTTCATTCATATCAGCCTCTTCTGATTTGTAGAAGTAACCGTTCATGAGTACAAAGCTTAACGGATCATAATCGAGCATTCCGTTGACTTTACTGCTGTCAATGCCCGTAGCTTTAATACTATCTGTAAGATAGTTGAACAGCAATGGGTATGAAGGAGCACTGTTAAAACCAATCATAGTCTTCCCCAAATCAATACCCTTAAGTAAAGCTGAAATATCTTTTGCTGATTTAATTTTTGACGCATTCAAAAAAACAGCATCAGCTCCTCTGGAGGATGCATCTGTTGCCAGCTTGTTCGCCTTCACCAAATCAGGTGTTTCAATGTCCTGGGCAATTTTCCAATGATTATTGTCATTGGTGGTACCTCTCAGAAAAGGGAATTGTCCGGGCAGTGACGCAAGCATCGCTTTGAGATTCACCAAATCCTCTGC
>JBAXYX010000123.1:0-7122 GCA_041670625.1 Lentimicrobiaceae bacterium
GAAGGTCTTACATCAATGGAAGTATGGCAGAGTATAACTCCCATAGCGGCATAGTTCAACTCAGTTTTATTCATCATTCCCTTCACCTTTCAATAATCATTGAAACAGTTTTTTACATTAAATAATTTTTTATACATTTGTGGGAACGATGAATAAAACTCTAACAGTTGTGTTTCATGCTAAGAGCGACATGCCGACGCACATTTGGCACATTTGTAAGCTCCGACCCACAAGCTGATGCTTCAGCTTACAAAAGAGCCAAATTTTTGCCAACGCACCTAAGATTGATTACTTTTGTATAATGATAGAGTTAAAAGAAATATATAAAACACCTTCTGAATTTGCTGAGTTTATCGGACTTGAATACGCATGCTCTACATCCGACAAACATAAAAAAGATAACGGACAATTCTTTACTCCCAAACAGATTGCTGACTTTATGGGAAATTTAGCAAGTCCCAAATCAAATAAAATTTCAATACTTGACCCTGGATGTGGTACAGGAATCTTAACTTGTTCATTAATCGAAAAACAGATTCAAAAATCAGACATAACGGAAATAGAATTATCGCTATTTGAGACAGATGAAAATGTTTTAACGGTTACTCAAAAAGTAATCGATTTTCTGACTTCATGGCTGGCGGAGAGAAATATTCAATTAAAATATCAAATCAATCGAACTGATTTTATAATTGAAAATTCTAAAGTATTCAATGTATCAACTTTGTTTGGATTTGAAAAAGTGAACCAGTACGATTATATAATTTCTAATCCACCATATTTTAAAATCTCTAAAACCGACAAAAGAGCAATTGCAGCAAAGGAATTAGTATTTGGGCAACCGAATATCTATTCTTTGTTTATGGGGGTGGCTGCAAAATTATTGAAACAGGATGGAGAATTAATTTTTATCACACCTAGAAGTTTTGCTGCAGGAAATTATTTCAAAGCTTTTAGACAATCTTTCTTCAACGATGTTAGTATCTCAAACATACACATCTTTGAATCCCGAAATAAAATGTTCAAGAATGACAATGTTCTTCAAGAAAACATTATTCTTCGTGCAACAAAAAAGACAAATTCGGAAATAAGAATCACTGTTTCTGAATGCGATAAAGGTTTGAACAACCCAAAAGAAAAAGTATTTAAAACCAATTCATTAATAGATTTAAAATCAAAAGATAAGATTTTATTTATTCCTTCAAACGATAAGGAAATAAGCACGATTGAAATTTTTAAGAAGTGGCAAAACACGCTGAATGACTTTAATATTCAAATTTCTACAGGCCCTGTTGTTGCATTTCGGTGTACTGAATTTCTGAAAGCGGAAGGTGTTATAAATGGTTCACTTTCGCCATTAATTTGGTTGCACAACATCAAAGAAATGGAATTTGTTTATCCACTTCAAAAAGGAAAAAAACCATGTCTTATTGTTAATTCAGAGGAATCAAGAAAAGTTCTACTCAAAAATAAAAACTATATTTTACTTCGCCGATTTAGCTCGAAAGACGATAAAAGTAGATTGGTTTGTTGTCCATTTTTCTCATCAAATTTTGAAACTGAAATGGTTGGTTTTGAGAACCACTTAAATTATATACATCGTCCAAACGGAGATTTATCGGAAAATGAAATCTGGGGAATTTCTGCACTTTACAACAGTAGTTTGTATGATACATATTTCAGGACTTTTAATGGCAATACTCAAGTTGGTGCAACCGAATTAAAACAGATTAAAATGCCACCATTAAATGATATAGTTTTAATCGGCAGCAAAATAAAAGAATTTAATAATCCTGAGAAACAGGCTATTGATACAATTGTTAACGAAGTCCTTTTAGAAAAATCTTATGTCAAAAATACAAGAAGCACAGGTAATTTTGCGAGAGTTGGGGTTGCCTGATGCTCAACAAAATGAAATTTCTGGTTATACTTTACTTGCTTTATGCAATATCAAAGAAAATGACAAGTGGTCAAAAGCTTTCAGGCAAAGTCATGGTGTTTCGAAAGGTATAATGAATTTTATTTCTGAGAACTACCAAAAAGAATATGCTCCAAATACCAGAGAAACTTTTAGAAGACAAGTACTGCACCAATTTGTACAAGCGGGTATTGCTGATTATAATCCTGATATTCCTGATTTACCAGTAAATAGTCCACGTGCACATTATGCAATTTCTGAGATAGCACTTAAGACGATAAAAACTTACAGAACTGGAAATTGGAAAAAAGTATCAGAAAATTTTGCTTCTAAAATTGGAGGATTAAAGGAGAAGTACAGTAAAGACCGAAAGATGTCCAGAGTTCCTTTAAAACTTACAGATGGTAGAGTTTTAATGTTATCACCAGGAAAGCACAATGAGGTTCAGGCTGCGGTTGTGGAAGAGTTTGCTTCACGATTTGCACAAGGTTCAAAATTGCTTTATTTAGGAGACACAGAGAAAAAGGATTTACACTTAGACAAAGAAACTCTTGAAAGGATTGGAATTCCGATTACAGAACATAGCAAATTGCCAGACATTGTAATTTATGACGAATCAAAGAACTGGTTGTATCTAATTGAGGCTGTAACTTCACATGGCCCAATGACACCGAAAAGAATTGTTGAATTGGAAGAATTTATGAAGGATTGTAAAGCAGGAAAGATTTATGTTTCTGCATTTCCCGATTTTACAGAATTTAAAAAACATACGGCTGAGATTGCGTGGGATACTGAAGTTTGGATAATGGAATTTCCTGAACATATGATTCATTTTAATGGAGATAGATTTTTAGGGCCGAGATAATATGCCGACCCTTCGCATCCATACACATTGCCAAGTCGCTCGAAAAAGCCAGCGCACAGACCAAAACTTGTCAAAGAGTATGGCTGCCCAAACGCACGGACTGACTGAGGAAATAAAGCACGAAAACACAATCGAGTAGACGGCTCCGCCAGTAGTTAGCTGACGGAGTGCGCCGCTAACACCACTGTACGAACGGGTCTCGTATACAGCGGTTTCCCGAAGTATCGGGATGGCGCAATTTTCTCATAAAGTAAAAGCATAGCCATGTACCCTCTTTTGCTTAACCGGTCTAAAGTCATCGGCATAGCGCTCATAACAGAACCCCTTTTCTGCGTTTGGTGAATTTACCGTTTAATTCAATCGGAGCTTTCAGCCATTTGCGGATAAGACGCAGCCAAAACGTGGTCGGTAAGACCTCCCCCGGTAAGAGCTGTTTCCTTCCTCCAATCACTGCGACATCTACTATCAAACGATCTTTATATGCTTAGGATTTTACAATGATGTGCTTGCTTGTGAGCTGCAGCTCATGCAGGGCACACACAAACGCTATAGCAAATGTGGGTATGCGTGTTCATTGAAACAGTTGAAATCTTTATATACATTTGTGCTGGCTGACAGTTAAGCAACAATTTATTCCCGCACTTGCCATAGCGTCAGCCGTTATGTCGATAAATTTATAAGAACCAAACTAGAGGGTTATGTAATACGTCTTTTAGTAGATACGCAAAGTTGCCGTTAGTAATAACAGCAACCCCACTATAGCGGTAGTTAGTAATTATAGTAACCCTAAAAGCATCAATAATGATTACATGTTTTTATTCAATGCTTTAAAATTATACGAGTAGGTTGCTTTAGTTTTGTCCACAATCCTCTTTGATACCTTTTTTTTCCTCTTTGCCAGATAGGCCTCAATAATAATCCTGGTTTCATCAGTCAATACAATATTCGGTTCATCTTTCATAGGAGCTTTTATTAATATTTATTTGCACAAAGGTAATACAAATATCTCATATAGTCAATACGTAAGTCTCGGATAATGTGATCGTTTTTTACTGAATTACTCGTTTCCTTTATTGGATATTCCCACATATAACACTCAAAAACAAGAGCAATTTACGCATTTCTGTTAGCATTAAGATCAATATGAACTACCTCCACGTACAGAGGAGGCAGTTCTATATTGACCAGGTCAGGGTATCATCAGCCCTGCCTTCAATGGGCTTAATCACTGCCAGCCCTTGCATTCAGGACATCATCACAAGCCTGAAGCAATAACAATGCTAGAGATGAAAAAATGGCGGTTATTTATTATTAAATTCTAATTAAAGATGGCCTAACTCATTGATTATCTGCCTATTTTGTTGTATTTTTGTATGTTTGTCTGCCCTTGATTTAAAGATTTCTTCCATAGTTAAGTATCCGCAACTTTTTATCCACTCAAAAAAAGAAATCATGAAAAAAGCAGCTTTACTCTTTTTGGCATTTATCAGCATGAGTCTGGTAAGTGCCCAGAACATCCTGACTGATGGCGATTTCAGTTCGACTACCATGGTTACTCCTTACAACGGCGGACCGGGGCCGGCAAATTTATGGTGCTCCTGGGTCAGTGATGGTACGGAGGCTTATGCGACTATCGATGCCGGTGTTTGCAATTTCCATGTGTTAAACGGAGGCAATGAAAGCTGGCAGGTTCAATTAATGCAGTGGGGTTTCCCAATGATTCAGGGTAATTATTACCGTCTTACCTTTGATGTAAAAGCAGATTATGAAACATGGTTCGGCGTTTACCTGGGTGAGGATGGTGGCTCATGGTTCAGCTTGATCGGATATGAAAATTATTATCAAAATGCTACAACAAACTGGAAAACAATATCTGTCGATTTTTATGCATCGGCTTCCTTTGACTACCATAAGTTTAGCATTGAACTTGGTGGCCAATATTATAATACCTTCTATTTTGATAATTTCATGTTAGAAAATCTGGGGGCTAATCCAGAAATCGGAATCCTCGGGACCTCTTTAAACGGGTGGGATGTTGATGTTGATATGATGACTACAGACTGGGTAATCTATACATTATCAGATTATCCTTTAACAAATGGCAGGCTTAAATTCAGACAGAATAACACCTGGTGGTTCAATTGGGGAGGCAGCACCTTCCCTACCGGCTTTGGGTATCATAATGGACCTGATATACCCATCTATAATCCGGGCAATTACAATATTACTTTCAACCGGATAACAGGGGAATACTCCTTTGTATGTGTAAATAATTGTTCTCCATACATTGGAATTAGCGGTACTGCTGTTCCTCCTTATTATGATTGGAATAATGATCTGCAAATGTCAACTGTTGACGGAATTACATACACTTTAACCAGCACCCTTTTCAATGATGGTGAAGCAATATTCCGACAGATTGATGACTGGGGTTTAAACTGGGGAGATAATACCTTCCCATCAGGTAATGCTTATATGAACGGACCCAATATTCCAGTATCTGCCGGTTCCTATAAAGTGACATTTAACCTCCTCACGGGTGAATATTACTTTAAAATGCCTGATATTGGTATTTTAGGATCAGCATTAACCGGATGGGAGGATGATATTGATCTGCAGTCTTCTGATGGAATCACTTATACTTTATCCAATTATCATTTCAATGATGGAGAAGTAAAATTCAGGCAGGATAATAACTGGAATGTCAATTGGGGGGCTTATGAATTCCCTAAAGGATGGGGATATCAGGACGGGCCTAATATCCCTGTCCTTTCAGGTAACTACGATGTGACTTTTAACAGAATAACCGGAGAATACGGCTTTGTTGCAACCAATTGCCCGATACCTGCAATACAATGCCCGGAAACCGTTTATGCCGGTAACGAATATGGGTTGTGCGGATCTACTGTTTACTTCCCTGACATTGTACCTGCACCAAATTGTGGGGGTCCCGGCATAGCAATAATACAAATTGCCGGATTACCCAGCGGTTCATTTTTTCCGCTTGGTATCACCACCAATGAGTTCCTGCTTACAAATGAATCTGGTGAAACAGCATCATGTAGCTTCGATGTGATAGTATATGACTGGGAGCCTCCTGTAATTACTGGTTTAAGCAATTATTTCGAGCCACTCTGGCCTCCCAATCATAAAATGGTGCATGTACCTATTGATTATAATGTAAATGACATTTGTGGTAACACCTATACTGAACTTTGGGTTTTCAGCAGTGAACCTGAAAATGGACCAGGTGACGGTGACCTTTCTCCAGATTGGGAAATAATTGATAACCATAATGTAATGTTAAGGGCAGAAAGATCCGGAACAGGTCCAGGTAGAGAATATTATATTTACATTGTCAGTCATGATGACTTTTATAATTATTCATTTGAAATGGTAATCATAACAGTACCTCATGATCAGGCTATTCCAAAATCAGAAGAAATTGCAAATGGCGGTCAATCAGATTCCTTGCCATTTTGTACCCACTTATGGCCAAATCCGGGTACACAGAATTTCAATCTTAAAATCGAATCTACGAATGATGCAACCATAGAGGTAAACGTTACTGATGTTACAGGACGTAAGGTTTTAAGAATGAATGCTCTGAATAAGCAAACTATTTTATTTGGTAATCAATTGCTACCGGGAATTTATATTGTCAGTGTATCACAAGGCAATTCTCACAGCACCATCAAAATGGTAAAACAGTAAAGTTAGGGATCCATAATATTTTCATCAGGCAGGTTTTTGTTGAGTACCTGCCTGATGATATGAAATACTTTATTAAAAATTCTATTCCTTGTCTTTCTGTGGAATAAAATACAGGAACCATAGAAACCACAATAGCCATAGTAACCCTGTCATATCTCCATTCCTAAGGTAGGGTACACCTAAAAAACCGAGGAATCCAAAAAATCCCATCACCCATCTATTGTGTTTCATTTCTGGAGATTATTAATTGTTCGTTGATTTTAAAATTTTTACACTCTGATAACTACATTACCCATAATGTTTCAAATATACTAATTATGATAGTCCAATAAACCTTTCAACCTTAATTGAAAGTATGGAGCCCTTTAAAAAACTGAACCAGTATGAAAATTATTAATACTAAGTATTTCCTTAAAGTAAAAGAAACTCCTGAAACCATTGAAATTTTAATGACCCTGAAAACACTAAAACAATTTGATAATCATTAAACCATGAATTACCTGAGAGTACAGAACTCTATTAAAATTATTGAAGCTCTAGTGTATCGGAAAGTACTGAAACGCTCTCAATGATATGGTAACCATGAATTTCCTGAAATCACCGGGAACTTATGTAAACTAATGAA
>JBAXYX010000124.1:0-7105 GCA_041670625.1 Lentimicrobiaceae bacterium
AATATTTTTACTAATTGTCAAAAAATGTTAAAAAAATGTTCATTTTGTTAGTAAATTTTTGCTTTTACCTTTTTTTTACTTCATAAATCGCAAATTCAAGCCATACATTCCTATAAAAGCTGAGGTTATCAGCACACTTGATATTGGAACAATATATCCCTGTATCATTAAAAGAGGTATCAGGAACATCAACATTTGTGAAAAGGTATAGCAATGGAATCCTATTTTTTTTAATTTCCACATCATGGTAGCCCCTGTGAATGAAATGATAAACAGAACCGCCATAATTAAAAAGAACCAGCGGCCAGCCGACATGACCATATCCTTCACATCCTGAGCTTCAGGGAACAGGCTCGCATCCATAGGTACTGATGGGATCAGGTCGAATCCTGTAAAGACCATCAGGGAGGATAAAGCTGAAATTCCGCTGCCTATAAATGTGAGTACACATATCATGGATAATCCTGAAGGGCGTTCAATATTAACTTTTATAGTGTCTTTTTCGGGATTATTGTTAATCTCTTCTTCCGGGTTGTTGGGTATGGTATGCATTGAAGTGTTTATTCCTTATTTATATTTCAATCTGTTAGGATGCTGCTAAGTTAAAAAACTAAACATTCAAATGTCACTTCTTTAAAAAAATAAAGTAGTCTATTCTTATCTGCAAACAAAAAATAGAACAGTCTGTGCATTGATGCAAAGACTGTTCTATCAAGTGTGTGTTATATCGGGCTCTCAGATGAAGGTTACTTTTTGAATGAATGCACCGGATTTTCAACCATGTGCATTATTCAAATGGTATATCCCGGCTTAATATCACTTGGTGCTTAAAATCTATTCGGGAAAATCGAAATGCACTTTTTCAATGAATTCAACGGTTTTCCTTATTTCAGGGAACATGACCTTGTCATCTTTAACAAAGGATACTGCACCCCTGTATTCCATAATAAATGCTTGCAGGAAAGAGGAAGTGTTGGTTATTCCTTTGAATTCAAGTGCCTGGGCACCGGTCATCAGTTCTATCGCAATAATTCGTTGCAGGTTTTTTACAATCCTTAAGGCTTTAGTTGCTCCATTAGCTCCCATACTCACATGATCTTCCTGTTCATTGGATGACGTTATGGAATCCACTGAACTGGGTGTTGCCAGTTGTTTGTTTTGACTAACAATACTTGCAGCCGTATACTGTGGGATCATAAAGCCTGAGTTCAGCCCCGGGTTGGCAACCAGGAATTCCGGTAAGTCACGTTGTCCTGAAATTAACCGGTACACCCTTCTTTCGGAAATATTACCCAACTCGGCTAAAGCGATAGACAGGAAGTCCATGGCAAACGCCAGTGGCTCTCCATGGAAATTACCACCCGACAATACTAAATCGTCATCAGGGAATATAGTGGGATTATCAGTAACTGAATTGATCTCGGTTACGATGATAGATTCCACATAATTGATGGTGTCTTTAACAGCCCCGTGTACTTGTGGTATGCATCTGAAGGAATATGGATCCTGTACTTTCTTTCCTTCACGGTTAATAAGTTTGCTACCCTGCAACAGGTTTCTTATGTTTAGGGCTGTTTGTATCTGTCCCTGGTGAGGTCGTATGGTATGAAGCTGAGGTAAAAATGGATCAAGTTTACCATCGTATGCTTCAAGTGAAATAGCTCCAGTTATATCAGCCAGTTGTGCCAGCTTGCGAGCTTTCAACAGAATATAAACACCATGTGAACTCATGAACTGGGTACCGTTAAGCAATGCCAGACCTTCTTTTGATTGAAGGGTAATTGGTTCCCATCCAAATTCTTTAAGAACCTTTTGGGCAGGTACTATTTTCCCCTCCATTCGCATTTCACCCAAACCTAATAAAGGCAGGCTTAGATGGGCCAGTGGTGCCAGGTCGCCTGAAGCGCCTAATGAACCCTGCTCATAAACAACGGGAAGTGTATTATTATTATAGAAGTCAAGCAGTCGTTGAACGGTTTGTACCTGTACCCCTGAGTTTCCTAATGACAGGGCATGGGCTTTCAACAGCAGCATGATCTTCACTATGTTACTATCAACTTCATCACCGGTACCACAAGCATGTGACATTACCAGGTTTTCCTGGAGGCGTGTCAGATCGCTTGTTGATATTTGCCGGTTGCAGAGTGACCCGAATCCTGTAGTGATTCCATAGATTGGTTCTTTGTTTTCTTTTAGTTTATTATCAAGGAAGTTACGGCAATGCTGTATCTTTTCGATTGCTCCTGCTGAGAGCTTTATTTTAACATCATTGGTAATCAGTTGATCAATAGTGTCAAGGCTCAAAGGTGTTGAGCTTATTTCAAATGTATTCATTTTAAAGGTTTTAACGATTTATTACAGAAACTAAAATTGACTATTCAATGTTAATGTTGAGGTTCAAAAGTAGTATTTGTTTTTCAAATATCACTTTAAGCGCTTAAACTCAATATTATGTTCAATTAGCTTCTGTATGTCAGCCCGGTACGGTTGATCGTTATTTTGAAATGTAAGTTCCAGTTAACTATCATGATTGCTTTATAAATTTATATAGTTCGTCAGGATGGATCATCTTTTGTTCCCCCGATTTCATATTTTTCAACTGACAGGTATTGTTTAATCGTTCCGATTCTCCAATAATAACCACCCAGGGTATTTGTTTGCTGTCAGCGTATGCAAATTGCTTTTTGATTTTAGTATCTTCAGGAAAGAATTCAGTATTAATTCCTTGTTTCCTTAAAGCTCCGGCCAGTTTCATGCTTACCATAGCTTCTTCACCGCCGAAGTTTACGATGAGTACTTTTGTGGATGCCAGGGTAGATTCAGGGAATAAGTCAGCTTCAAGCATAACATCATAAATACGGTCAGCGCCAAAAGAAATACCAACTCCCGACACACCCGGTAAACCGAAAACACCTGTAAGGTTGTCATATCTACCCCCGCCACTGATACTGCCCATAACAGCATCTTTAGCGTTTACTTCAATAATGGCACCGGTATAGTAATTAAGCCCCCTTGCAAGGGTGAGATCAAGCTCTACTTCATTTTCTATCTGCATCTCACGGATAAGATTAAAAATGGTTTCAACCTCTTCTACTCCTTTAATTCCTTCAGTACTGGTTGAAAGAACTCGTTTGATCTGTTGTAGTTTTTCAATGTTTGTCCCCTGCAAACTCAGTATCGGCTGAAGCTTGTTGATGGCTTCCTGGTCAAGTCCCTTGCTTTCAAGTTCTTCATTGACTTTTTCAACTCCAATCTTGTCAAGCTTATCTATGGCTGTTGTTATATCGATAATTTTATCAGCATGACCTATTACTTCGGCAATGCCACTTAATATCTTTCGATTGTTGAGTTTGATGACTATACGTATTCCCAGGTCCATGAAAATCCTGTCAGTCATTGCCAGTAATTCAGCCTCATTGACCAGTGAATCAGAGCCTATCACGTCAGCATCACATTGAACAAATTCACGATAACGTCCTTTTTGAGGTCTGTCAGCGCGCCATACAGGTTGTAACTGGTACCTCTTGAAGGGGAATGTTAGTTCATTACGATGCTGGGTAACATACCGGGCAAACGGAACAGTAAGGTCATACCTCAGCCCTTTGTCACTAATGCGACCGGCTAATTTTTGATGATTGTCTTTTTGCAACTCATGCTGATCTACACCTGACAGGAAATCCCCTGAATTAAGTATTTTGAATAATAATTTGTCGCCCTCTTCACCATATTTACCAAGCAGGGTGGATAGGTTTTCAATTGCAGGGGTTTCTATCGGTTGATAACCATATTGCTCAAAGTTACTTTTTATGACATTAAAGATATAGTTCCTGCGGCTCATCTCAATAGGGGAGAAGTCACGGGTTCCTTTAGGTATGGAAGGTTTTTGTGTGCTCATCAGGCTCATTATTTTTTCAGGTTCTTTGTTTGTGGCGTCTCTATATTGGTAGCTCTTAGTTTGTGGCGTCCTTTATTATTGGTAGTTCTTTATTATTGATGCTCTTAGTATTGGTAGTTTTAATTATTGGCGGCTCTTATTATTGGTAGTTCTTAGTATTGGTAGCTTTTAGTTATTGGCGGTACTCAGATATTGGTAGCTCTTAGTTATGGGTAGTTCATAGTACCGCTCCTGGTTTTTTCAGGATTTTAGTTTTTTATATCTGAGACGGTGAGGAGTATCGTTGCCTGTTTTCTTTTTATGGTTTTCTTCATAGTCCGTGTATCCTCCCTCAAAGAATGACACTTGTGAATCTCCTTCAAATGCAAGTATATGAGTGGCAATACGGTCAAGGAACCACCGGTCGTGCGAAATAACTACTGCACAACCTGCAAAGTTTTCCAGCCCTTCCTCCAGAGCACGCAGGGTATTCACATCAATATCATTAGTTGGTTCGTCAAGTAGTAATACATTGGCTTCTGAGCGAAGGGTGAGTGCCAGGTGCATACGATTTCTTTCACCTCCCGACAGCACACCAGCTTTTTTGCCCTGGTCAGCGCCACTGAAGTTAAACCTGGCCACATAGGCTCTGGAGTTAAATAGTTTACCCCCCAACTGGAGGTTCTCATTGCCTTCAGAAATTACTTCCCATACTGATTTCTCAGGATCTATATCCGCATGAGCCTGGTCAATATAACCCAACTTGACGGTATCACCTACTGTAAA
This sequence comes from Lentimicrobiaceae bacterium, assembly GCA_041670625.1. Lineage (GTDB taxonomy): Bacteria > Bacteroidota > Bacteroidia > Bacteroidales > Lentimicrobiaceae > Lentimicrobium. Next base: position 4,661 of record JBAXYX010000124.1, read on the forward strand.
AGTTCCTGAATCAGGTTGTTCCAGTCCCATGATAAGTCGGAATAAGGTAGTTTTTCCGGCTCCATTCGGACCAATAATACCTACAATACCGGCAGGAGGAAGGCTGAAGCTCAGGTTTTCAAACAATAGTTTATCCCCATAAGACTTTGAAATATTCTGTGCTTCAATTACTTTATTCCCCAGCCGTGGACCGTTCGGGATAAATATTTCCAGTTTCTCTTCTTTCTGTTTGGTGTCCTCGCTCATGAGCCTTTCATAAGCTGATAAACGGGCTTTTGATTTAGCATGCCGTGCCTTGGGAGCCATCCGGACCCACTCAAGTTCACGTTCCAAAGTTTTACGGCGCCGACTTTCTGTTTTTTCTTCCATGGCCAGGCGGTTTGATTTTTGTTCCAGCCATGATGAGTAATTTCCTTTCCATGGGATCCCTTCACCGCGGTCAAGTTCCAGTATCCAACCGGCAGCATTATCAAGGAAATATCTATCGTGTGTAACTGCAATAACAGTACCTTTATATTGCCTCAGGTGTTGCTCAAGCCATTCAATGCTTTCTGCATCCAGATGGTTGGTTGGTTCATCAAGTAACAGTATATCAGGTTCCTGAAGCAGCAGGCGGCATAATGCCACACGGCGCCGTTCACCACCTGAGAGATGCTTTACAGGCTGGTCAGGATCAGGGCATCTCAATGCATCCATAGCTCGTTCCAAACGAGTGTCAAGATCCCATCCGTTTTGTTGATCAATCAATTCAGTAAGCCTGCCTTGTTCTTCAATCAGTGCGTTCATTTCATCATCACTCAAAGGCTCTGAAAACCGGTTATTGACCATCTCAAAGTCTTTAAGCAGCTTAACGGTTTCTGCAGCACCTTCTTCAACTATTTCACGTACAGTTTTGCTGTCGTCCAGTTTGGGTTCCTGTTCCAGCAATCCTACTGAATAGCCGGGTGAAAACACCACTTCGCCGGTATAAGATTTATCGAGCCCTGCAATTATTTTCAGCAGGGTAGATTTTCCTGAACCATTAAGACCGATTATGCCAATTTTAGCTCCAAAAAAGAAGGACAGGTATATATTTTTAAGTATTTGCCGGTTTGGTGGTATTACCTTACCGACTCCAACCATTGAAAAAATGATTTTATTATCTTCAGCCATATAATTAAAAGGTTTTGGCAAACATAAGCAATAATCGGGTAGTAATCAAATGAAAATGTGAAGGAATAAGTGAGATAAATCAATTAGCTAACCATTGCTTACCGATGCTTGCTGATGTACATAAGAAGCAGGTTGCATAATCATGGTAAAAGTACTTCCTTCACCATATTTGCTCTCCACTTTAATGGTGCCGCCATTCAATTGCATGAACTCCATACATAACCCCAGCCCCATACCTGTGCCAGTTTCACCTTTAGTACCATTGCGACGAACCTTAGGGTCAAAAGTAAATAACTTATTGATTACATCAGGTGCTATACCTATTCCCTGGTCAATGATCGACAAATTAACGGACTCTTTTTTCAAGGAACCACTTATGTATATTTTACCGCCGGGATTAGAGAATTTAACAGCATTTGACAGTAAATTTCTGATTACAGCACTCAGCATATTGGGATCCCCATTTGCTAAAAGCATGGGTGGTATTTCAGATATAACCTGTAAGCCCTTGTTTTTTAATGGAATTTCAATCAGTGAAACGATGCTCTCTGTACTGTCGTGAAGGTTCACAGATTTAAAGGTAGCTACTGCAGTCCCTGTTTGAATTCTTCCCCATTCAAGCAGGTTTTCAATAAGCTTGTAGGTGTCTTTGGTAACTTTATACATATTATTGATTGCATCCAGCCTCTGTTCATCTGTAAATAGTTTATATTCCTGGCTAAGCAACTCGGAGAAACCCAGTAATGATTGAAAAGGTGATTTCAAATCATGAGCAATAATGCTGAAGAATTTGTTTTTAGTTTCATTGAGCTTATACTGTTCAAGGTATAGTTTATCAAGTTCTTCTTTTTGAGCTGATATTTGCAGGTTGCGCTCAGCAAGTAAGATGTTCTTTTTCTTCTTTGAAATATACATCAGGGATATAAACACCAAAAAGATAATAACAATAGCAGAGATAAAAATGAGCAGATTTCTGATAGTCTGTTGCCTGTTCAGTGCAAGTTGGCTATATATGTTCTGTTGCTTCAACAACTGGTTGTCGCGTTCAGTCTGTTCCAGTTCAAAGCTTGCCCGTGCCATGTTCAACCTGTTCATGCTTTCACGATTATAAACGCTATCGAAAATAGTATTATGTTTTTGCAGGTATTCAAATGCACGTGCATAATTTCCTTTGGCTTCCCATGCTCTCGACAACCCTGAGTAAATATCTTTAATCATCAAATCAGGGCCTGATTTTCCAAGCAGGGCGAGGGCTTCCTTGTATGAGCTGATAGCTTCGTCATACTCCTTCTG
>JBAXYX010000125.1:0-7076 GCA_041670625.1 Lentimicrobiaceae bacterium
ACAACGATACCTCTAAAAGCTCATCAGAGAACCATTAGATACTCTTCAGGGATTCTTAAAGAGTTGGTCAGATCATTTTTGAGGGATCAACCCACTCATCGAATTGCTCATCGGTAAGCAATCGCAATTCAAGCGCTGCCTGCCGTAAGGTTGTTCCTTCAGCATGTGCTTTCTTGGCAATTTTAGCGGCATTTTCATAACCTATGTGCGTATTGAGCGCAGTTACCAACATCAGGGAATTATCAAGGTTCTTTTTGATAACCGGCAGGTTGGCCTCAATACCTGCTGCACAATTATGGTTAAACGATGCGCACGCATCACCCAATAAGCGAGCTGCCATTAAAAGGTTATATATAATTACGGGTTTAAACACGTTTAATTGGAAATGCCCGTGAGTAGCACCTATTGTAATGGCTGCATCACATCCTATCACCTGAGCACATACCATTGTCATTGCTTCGTTTTGGGTCGGGTTTACTTTACCCGGCATGATGGATGAACCCGGTTCATTAGCCGGCAAGGATAATTCCCCGATGCCTGAACGCGGACCTGAAGCCATCAGTCTGATATTGTTTGCTATCACCATCAGGCTGACCGCAAGTGTTTTCAGCGCACCCGACGTTTCAACCATGGCATCATGTGCCGCCAATGACTCAAATTTATTACCTGCACTAATAAAAGGATAACCTGTTAAGTCAGCAATTTTATGAGCAACCATTTCTGAATATCCTTTGGGGGTATTGATTCCCGTACCAACAGCCGTTCCTCCTAATGCCAGTTCTGACAGGTGCGGCAAAGTATGTTTTAGTGCCTTGATGCCATGGTCTATTTGTGAAACATAGCCTGAAAACTCTTGCCCCAGTGTAAGCGGGGTAGCATCCATCAAGTGTGTACGTCCAATTTTAACAATGTCCATAAAGGCTGCTGATTTACTTGCCAGCGTGTTGCGAAGCAATTCAACACCCGGTAGTGTTACTTCCATTAGCATTTTATAGGCCGCAATGGACATTGCCGTAGGGAAAGTATCATTTGATGACTGTGACTTGTTAACATCATCATTAGGATGAACAGGACTCTTCCCTTCACCCAGGACACCACCGCTCAACACATGGCTTCGATTGGATATTACCTCATTTACATTCATGTTTGACTGAGTGCCTGAACCTGTTTGCCAAACTACCAGAGGGAACTGATCATCCAGTTTACCTTCCAGTATTTCATCACATACTTTGCTTATCAGATCAGTCTTTTCAATGGAGAGCACCCCTAAGTCACGATTAGTCAATGCAGCAGCTTTTTTAAGGATAGCAAAAGCTTTGATGATTTCAACAGGCATGGTTCCATCACCAATCTTGAAGTTCTCAAATGACCTTTGAGTTTGTGCACCCCAATATTTATCAGCAGGCACTTCAATATTGCCCATTGTATCATGTTCAATTCTGGTTTTCATATCCTTGATTTATTTTGTGTTGAACAATCCGGTTAATTAAATCAGGCAGGCAGCCTACAATTGCATTATTAACATTAACAACAACAGTGCACTATAGTAGTTTGATCAAATCCTCAAAAAGGCAAATCCAGTTTTGAGAGTTTATTTCTTTGAGTGGTGATACAAATATATATATTACTTAAGCATCTTCGACTCTCCTCTGAACCTTATGCAACAGATTCCCTTAGTTTTAACAATTCATAGAAATAAGAGGAGGCCTCAATTGAGACCTCCCCGGGAAACATATAGAAAGGAAAAAAGGGGGCTATTTGATGGGTTTATAATTCATTCCCTTCAGCACAACCGGAAAAAAAGTCTTTCTTCAAGTCAGTCAATTTAACTTTTTGACCTTGTTTGAGTGATTCCAGCGGCTCAATAGATTCTCCTTCACCTTCCTCTGCTACCCCCGTAATCTTGATTTCAGTACGTCTGTTTGCCTGGTGTGCTTCTTCCGAACATTTAACATTGTCAGCACATTCGTTTACCAGTTGCTTTTCACCATAACCTTTAGCAGTGATTCTGTCTTTACTGATACCACGGCTTACAATGTATGAAACAGCCGATTCAGCCCTTCTGTCAGATAACCTGATATTGTAGGCATCACTTCCACGGCAATCAGTGTGAGAGCCCAATTCAATGGTAACGTTCATATTCTGATTCAGGAAACTTACTAATTTGTCTAATTCAACGGAAGCATCCTGTCGGATATTCCATTTATCGAAATCATAGAAAATATTCTCAATCCGGAATATCTCATTGACTTTGAGTTTAACTAAAAGCAAATCACTATTATCATGAGTGGTTTCTCTTACAAATTTAGGTAGTGTCAAATTCAGGCAATCGGTAGTATAGCCTCTTTTAACCGACTTGAAGACATAGGATGCACCAGGTTTTACATATAATGAATATTCACCTGACCCATTGGTCTTAAGCACATTTACATCATCGGTCAGCATATTCCAAACAAGTACAGTGGCATCTGCAAGTGGCTGACCTGACTGGCGATCTTTAACCAGGCCGGCTACCAATACAGAGTCAGCAAACTTGATTCCCGAAGCCATATAAATATCATCGCCACCTACTCCCCCTGCCCTGTTCGAGCTGAAAAGAGCCAATCCTGATTTACTCTTAAAGAAACCAAAGTCATCGGCTGATGAATTAACCGGTTCTTTTAAATTTTCCGGTTTAAGCCATTTACCATCAATGAATGTTGTTTTTAAGATATCCATACTACCTAGACCGGGCCATCCGTCAGATGCAAAATATAAAGAACCATTACTATCAACAAAGGGGAACATTTCATTCCCAAAGGTATTGACTTCAGGGCCCAAATTCTTCAGATTGCTCCATTTACCGTCAACTAAATCAACAGAATATAAATCTGTTCCTCCATTTCCACCGGGCATATCTGATGCAAAATACAATTTACTGCCATCAGGAGTTATTGCAGGATGTCCAATGGAATATTCATCACTATTTAGATAAAAAGGAATAGGATCTGACCATTTTTTACCGTCATAGTCTGATGAGAAGATTTTCAGTTTGTTGGTAAAGAACTTAGAGGTATCAGATTCTCCTGATTTTTTAATTACCCTTGTAAATAAAACAGTCTTATCGTCGGCTGTGAAAGAGGCAGGGCCATCATGAAAAGGGGAATTAATTTCATTGGAAAATAAGGAAGGCTTTGTTGTCAGTTCTTTATCAGGATTAGTAACGTCAGGCATTTCAGCTTTGTATAAATCTAAATAATAGGCGCCTGTCCATCCATACTTTCTGATACCGGTACCTGAGCTTCTGTCAGAAGCAAAGACCACTTCATTTTTATAGATGACCGGTGAGAAATCGGCAAAAGCGGTATTTAGTCCTTTAACATTGAATATGTCGTACATTTCAACAACGTTGCTTACATTAAGGAATTGCCTGCAGTAATCAGTATAGAGTTTTGCTTTGGTATCATTAGGATTAAGGGACATGTATTTTTCAAACTGAGTGATAGCATCCTGGTATTTTCCCTGACTTCTAAGAACCTGGCCATAGTTTAGATAAACTTCAGGGTTAACACCATTAGCAGCAACAGCCTTCTGATACCATTCAGAAGCTTTACTATAATTACTCGTCATCCGATAAATATCACCCAACCTGACCAAAGCAACAGTTGAATGCTTTTTATTGCGGTTTGCAACTCTTTCATAATATGGGATAGCCTTGGTATATTCATAACGCCGATATAATCGTTCAGCTCTTCTGAATTGTGCCCAAAGGTCGTTTCCGCTGATCATTACAACTATGATGGTCAATATTAAGTATTTGCTTTTCATCTCTGTATATTTTTAAACTTCGTACTATAATAAGTTGATGATCAGGTTAGAAATACCGGGGTGTGAGTACCCTGGGCTGGAATAAGTTAGTTTCATACGAAATCATAATTTCGTGTGAACCCTGATTATGCAGACGTATTTCACTCAGATAGGCATCATAGGAATATCCAAGGCGCCAGTTTTGTGTCAGGTTCAACTCTACCATGAATACGATTGCGTTTTTACTGGTAATTGCATTATGATTGGTTCTGTAGGAAGCGCCCAGCCATATTATATCATTAAGCAAAAAGCTGGCATTAATATCAAAGTTGGAAGGCGCATTGTCCGTATACTTATACATAAGTCCAGGTCTGAATACTACCTTGCTGCTGAGTGGAACCGCTACACCGGCCATTCCATAGAAGTGGCGGGCCAGTTTACCATAAGTACTGGTTCCATCAGCATTGACAACTTTTCCATATTGACTTTCAAAAAGTTGTTTGGATGAAAAGCCCACATAATACTTCCTGGTAAAGTAGTAAACCCCAAAATTAGCATCAGGTTTAATTTTATTATCAGGCTTCTTGATGGCAAGAGGATCATCTTCATCACGAAAATTAACCTCATCCCAATTAACATTTACCTGATTGAACCCGGCCTGTAATCCAAATGATAAAGTACCACTATAAACCCTGATACGATATGCATAGTTACCCATGAACCCGACATCAGTAAACGGGCCGTTTTGATCAGCATACGCATACAGACCTAACGCTACTTTTTCGTTGCGTAAGGGGGTATGGGCGCTAAATGTAAGTGTGCGCGGTGCACCATCACCAAAGCCTACCCATTGATACCTGTTGAGTAAGGTAAGATCCAATACATCACGACTGCCTGAATAAGCAGGATTTATTATTAACCTGTTAAACATAAACTGACTGTACAAAGCATCTCTTTGTGCAAAACCACAAACTGTGATTATGGTCAGGCTGAATAATAATACTATCTTTTTCATGGTTCCATTGTTTAACGTGACTAATTTTTGCTCTTGATTTTTCATGTTAAGGTCTGGTTATTGTGCGTGAATAATTACCCAACCGGTATAAACCTTATCAATCGAGCGTAACTTGATAATGTAATAGTAGGTAGCCGCTGACATCTTATCACCTGACTTATTTGTACCATCCCATACCACGGTTTGATTGTCATAGTTTTCGAACTGACGGATCTGATCGCCCCAGCGATTAAAGAGTAGTATTTCATTATCAGGATATTCTTCAATTCCGTCAATAACCCATGTGTCATTATGACCATCACCATTAGGTGTGATGACATTATAAATGATTAGGGTATCACGAGCAGGGTCAGGTACTATAGTAATGGTTGTTATAGCAGTATCAGCAACAGCCTTTTCATTCATATCTGAGAGGATGTATCTGTACACATCAGTACCTGTGTAATCAGTATCAGGTGTGTAAACCACTGTCATATCACTCTGTACTACCGACAAGGTACCATGTAAAGGTTGATTTAATATGGTGACCTTTGGAACAACTGAAGCCGGATAGATATCATTCTCAAGGTTAGTAATGGTAAGACTTGTGTTTACCAGAGTAGAATACTCATCATCAATTGCATCAAGTACCAATACGGCAGGCTCAATTACAATGGTCACAGTTGCTTCATCACAGAGGTTATCAGCATCACAAACACTATAAACAAAGGTGTCAGTACCTGCGAAGTCTGCATTTGGTGTATAAATAATATCACCGGTTAACGGGTCAATCATTGTAAAGCCATGGGCAGGATCAGTAATCACTGTTACTGTTGATGGAACAATGTTTGAATCACAATCAGTGTCATTATTAAGTACCGGTACTGTTACGGGAGTGTTCAATGGTGTAGTTGCATAGTCATCAACTGCCATTGGTGGTGCTATTACATGTACTAACATGGTGCAAGTTGATGTATTGCCGTGAATATCTGTAACTGTCCAGGTAACTTCAGTGGTTCCTATCGGGTATGTACCACTTGCATTTGATGTACTGTTGAAATCATTGATAAAGGATTCAACACCACAGTTATCTGATACTACAGGTTCCGGTATGGTTATAGTTGCTGTACAATCTTCACCAGCTATTGCATCTGCATTTTCCGGACAAATGATGGTTGGAAGTTCAGAGTCCGCAATGGTTACAGTAGTTGTACAGGTTGCTGTGTTACCATGTATATCGGTAACAGTCCATACTACTGTTGTGGTTCCTACAGGATAGAATCCGGAAGCATCAGGTGTGCTGTTAAAGTCATTAACCACTGATTCTACTCCGCAGTTATCAGCTACTTCAGGTTGTGGCATCGTGACATTGGCACCACATACACCTAAATCAGTGTTCTGGGTTATGGCTTCAGGGCAAATGATGGTCGGTAGCTCATTATCCGTTATGGTTACAGTAGTAGTACAAGTTGCTGTATTACCATGTATATCTGTAACAGTCCATACTACTGTGGTGGTTCCTACAGGATAGAATCCAGAAGCATCAGGTGTGCCGTTAAAGTCATTAACTACTGATTCTACTCCGCAGTTATCAGCTACTTCTGGCTGAGGCATTGTGATATTGGCACCACATACACCTAAATCAGTGTTCTGAGCAATTGCTTCAGGACAAATAATAGTAGGTAATTCATTATCAACTACGGTGATGATCATGGTACAGGTAGCAGTATTGTTGCTCAAATCAGTAACAGTCCATGTTACTGTAGTTGTGCCAACAGGATATATGCCACTGGCATCACCGGTTCCATTGAAGGAGTTAACCAGTGTATTAATACCACAATTATCGTCAACTTCCGGCAGAGGTACATTAACCTGAGCTTCACAAACACCAGGATCAGTATTTACTGTAATGTCATCAGGACAAATGATAGTAGGATCCTGTTCATCAACAACCGTAACGTTCATAAAGCAGTTGGCAGAATTTCCATTCATATCAACAACTGTCCACCATACTACTGTGGTGCCTACAGGATAAACACCTGTAGCATCATCGGTATGGTTGAAGGTATTGGTTACTTCACGGATTTCGCAGTTATCACTAACTACCGGTTGTGGTACATTTATGAAAGCTTCACACACGCCCTGATCAGCAGCAATAGTAATGTGCTGAGGACAGATGATAGTAGGATCTTCCATATCTTCAACGGTCACGATGGTCTGGTCAGTAGAGGTGTTTCCACATTCATCAACAGCAGTCCAAATGATCGTTGTTTCACCGGCTTGATAGTAGCCACTA
>JBAXYX010000126.1:0-7011 GCA_041670625.1 Lentimicrobiaceae bacterium
GATTTGTACCTGATTGTTTGTGTTGTCGGGTGTTGCATCTATAGGTAATACCGTTAAGGAATAAGTACCCCAACCGATTAAGGCAACCACAAACAGTCCGACAACAAATTTATTCTTAATAGAAAAATGAATGATGCGTTCGATCATAATTTTAGATGTTAATGAAAATAGAAAGAATGGATGAATCAGTCATCCGTTTTCGGGAAAACCTGGTTCTGCTATACTTGTTCTGCTATAAGAGAAAAAGGGGTTGTCAGCTCAGCCTGGGTGGCTGCCATATAGCAAAAACGGGAGTCATAACATCTTTGGGAGAGAATTCAGAAAACAACTTCTGAACAGTAGGGTAACAATGAAACTGAATAGTGTTTATTTGAAATACCATAGGAGATACACAGCAATTGCAAACGCAAAATGGAGAGCATTTATCGGTATGATTATGAGAGGCGTTGTTTTGAGTGCATTGATTTATTTGCGTTGTCCGCATGGAATGATCCTGCGGGACATCAGCGCAGGGAATAGTTGTCAGAACAAGAATGTAAAGAGATAATATATAGCAAATTGACTTCATTCGGTCCTATAAGAGAGCGACAAAGTTAAATAAAAAGCACATACAACAGAAAGTCCTTCTTTTTATGCCTTAATAGTCACTAACTTTTTCTGCTATAAGAGTCAATTGAGTGTTACCGGGTTTTTCTGCTATAGTAGTCACTTGAGTGTTACTGAAAAAAAGCGCCTGCATTAGAAATGCAAGCGCTTTAATATTACTTAGTCGGGGTGAACAGACTCGAACTGTCGACCCCTTGCACCCCATGCAAGTACGCTAGCCAACTGCGCCACACCCCGATTTAGTGGTGCAAATTTACTAAAGTTTTCCATTAACATGACTGAAGCGGTATAATTTTTATCTTTAAGATAGAGGGCTCTGACCTTTTTACCATGAATAGGAAAACCATGTAAAACAAAACAGCTCAAACAAACATACCCGGAATTACCAGTAACACATGTTACTTTTCAGATACTTTAGATAAAAAAACAGTGCCAGAAATTCCGACACTGTTTTAAAAACACTAAGCTGAAATTATAACCTAATTCTTTATCAATTTGCGGCTCAGCCTTGAACCATCTTCAAAAACAAGCTCAAGGATGTATATACCTGGTTTAAGGTCATTCACATTCAGGTCAATTTTAGCTATTCCTGCACTCACCGAAGAAGTCTGGTTTATGATGCTTCTGCCTGAAAGATCATTAAGGCTTATTCGAACTGCACCATTGTTAAGTTGGTTAACAATAATACGGATTGTTTCTTTGACCGGGTTAGGATAAATAGTTACATCTGTAACCGAAGAAATCCCTTCAGGTTTTCCAAGGATACTGTTCCCTGTGAAAGTCATGCTAATTGATGCTGCACTTTGTGTTTCAGAAAGGGTAACAAGCTGGTATTCACTAATTACTCCGGCCAGTTCAGGTTTTAGATAGTATTTACCAAAAGCCAGATTATTGAAAGCAAATGTTCCATCAGCATCCACTTGCGTGAAATCAAGAATATGATGCTCACTATCAGTAAGGTAAATTACAATTTTCTCTAAAAAAGCATTCGGTGCACCAGTCTGGTTAATCAGGCCTGATATGTTCCCTAAACCCGGGTTTGCATATCCCTGAACCTTTAATAATTGAATGTTAACAGGATTTGAGGTCTGTCCTGCTGTTACCACATTTGCTTCCTGCCAGAACAATGTACTTTCATAATAGGTTGGCAGGTAATTACTGCCATCTGTCGGGATAGCCAGGATGTTATAATTCCCATTAGGGACCATCGGGAAAACGTAAACGCCATTATTATCTACTGTAGCCATATCATAATATGGAAGGTAATTGGTATCAGATTCAACCGAGAAAATCATAACAAACCCGTTAGCCAATGGCCAGTTATCTTCAAAAACCTGTCCGTACACCTGATTGTATGCAATGGTATCACCAATAACAACTTGTTGTGATGATGTGGCTATACACATACTGGCATCCCAGGATTTAAGGGTTACAAAATAGACTCCGGAATTTTCATACGTATGCATAGCAGGATTGCCTTCAGATGTAATTCCATCGCCAAAATCCCACTGGTAATCAACAGTAGGGCTTGATGAATGAAACCCGGTAAACTCAATAGTTTTACCGGCAGTGACAAATGTGAAATAATTGAAACAATCAGGGAGTATTTCTTCAATATTTACTTCAGCACACCACGTACTTTGACATTCCGGGCCTGTTACAGTAAGACATACATGATAAACGCCCGGCGCTCCATACTCATGGGCAGGGTTTTGTTCTGAGCTTCCGATGCTATCACCAAAAGACCAACTCCAGTTTGTAGGATTACCATATGATAAATCCATAAACTGAACTCCGTATGAAGAGTTTAATGTATCAGGAAACCATGAGAATTGTGCCAGGCAATTAGATGTAGCTCCTACTATTACTGATTCACAATAACTGGAAAAGCAGGAACTGTCAAGAGTAGATATGGTCAGGCAAACATTGTATATTCCGGGTTCAGCATAGGTGTGCACCGGATTTTGTTCGTGAACAGAATGGCCATCACCAAAAGACCAGTAATATTCAATGTTATGACCCGGGGCTGTTTGTGATTGGTCCATGAATTGACACGTCAACTCATCTGGCACAGAATAGGTAAAATCTGCCTGGCAATCATAAGATACACAAGTGTAAAAATTGAGATGAAAGCGGTTAACAGAATCTGAAACGAGTGGCATTGTTTCAATTTGAATTCCATTGCAGGTTTTTGTCTGTAATGAAAGAGTCCCTGAAGTGCCTTCAATACTTTCTGTAAAATTGTACTGTCCGTTCTCATCGGTAAATGCTTCACCGGTTAATGAACTACCCGTACTATCCGAAGAGTGCATAAAGAAATTTATGGAATGGCCCGGAACAGGAATATTAGTTCCTTCCAACATAACCTGGCCGCTCACTGTTGCAGTGAGTACCGGAACCTGAGCCATAGAGGTCAGGAACATCAGACTAAATAATACTGTAAGTAAACGTTTCATGGGTTTTGAATTAGTATTAGACAACTTATTTTATTAGTACTGAATCCCAATAGCAACTCTTACGGAGAAGCCAAGTGGTGATGAGGAATTGTCAGATTTCTCATAAACCGAATTGAAGTAATAGATGAAACGGGGCTCAATCTCCAGTAATAGGCTTCCGGACAGCTTCCGACTGTAATTGATACCTGTGGCCAGTTGCCAGTTAGTCCGCACTCTGTCAGTTGTAATACGGTTAATCTGGATTACCTGGTTCTTTCCGGCTTCATAGTTTAAATTCACTGCTTTTTTTGATAGTAATATGGATAAAATAGGATTGAACCGCAATCCCAAGGAGTACCCTTCCTTATGTATCAGATCATAACCCATGATCAGAGGAACCTGCAGATAAACGAAATTCCGGTATATACGGGTATAATTCGTTTTTACCAACGTATCAAAAACTACTTGTTCCGTTGTATGGCAGGTGTGTTGCATGATGAAATTCTCAGGATTCCAGTTGAAAGTGATGTAATCAAGCTTCTGATAATTTCCCAAAAACTCCTTATAATCGATTGCATATTCATAATAACCTTTTGACTGCATCAAACCGACACCAGTACCCAATAGGTATTTGCCGTTAAAGAGACGAGTTTGGTATTCAACTCCATAGCTATGCATCAGCTTTTCACCATCAATGATGTTACATACCAATTCAGGCCTGTAATACAGGTACAAAGACATGTCTGACCTGTTTCGAGGTCTTCTGGAATCAGGTACTTTCTTATCAGCAGGAACACTTTCCCTGCTTGTCGGGGATCTCGTAACATCTACCGGAATATCCTCTTTACTTGACGATGCACTCTCCATAATTGAGGGAGTGCTTCCCTCACTTGCCGGAGGACTCTCAATAGCTGTAGAAGCACTTTCCTCACTAACAGGGGGACTCCCCAGAACTGTAGAAGCACTTTCCTCACTAACCGTGATCTGAAGAATATCAGGAAACGAATAAATAGCAGTGGGTACAGCAATGTTAGTATTTAAAGTTCCCCTATTCTGATTTCTCCGTTGTAAATCTCTTTGTTGTTTGAGTTCCTGTTCCGGAAGTGCTGATAATATGGAGGCTTCCTGTTTAAATAACTTATTTGATGATTTGACAGCCTGTTCTGAGATTTGCTTCTCAGGACTATCAGGCATCGTACCCGTCAACTTTGCCTGTTCTTTGTAAGTTGTTTTGGAGTTGATATTTGTGATCTTCTGTTTTTCAGCAACAGCATTGTTCCTAACGACAAGTTCACTTTTAGGCCACCAAAGGAAGATACCGCTAAACGAAAATACCAATAAAAAAACTACTGCAAGATATAGATAACCTGTACGTGATCCTTTATCAATACCTGTTGATACTTCAGACAGGAAGCGTTGCCTGGATGCATTAGAAACAGACGGACGATAATCTTTCAGGCTTTCGCGCAACCATTGATCCGTTTTCTCTTGATCGTTCATCTCGTAGCCTCCTCTAAATTCAACATTTGCACAAGCTTCTTCTTCATTAAATGTCTTGCCTTAGCAAGTTGTGATTTTGAAGTATTCTCACTTATATTTAATTCTTTAGCAATCTCTTTATGCGACATCTGCTCAAACACAAACAGATTGAGTACCATACGATAACCTTCAGGTAAACTTTGAATCATTTCAATAATCTGTTCATGGCTCAGATCAGGAAGGCTTTCAGTGCCGGAGTCCTCATAAATATCAAAAGTTTCATTTGTTAAGGATCCTTCCAAATACTGAAAATCTTTTTTCTTACGGATAGACGAGATGGTGTGATTTACAGCAATTCGTCGCATCCAGGCTTCAAACGCACCTTCAAAAGCAGGTTTAAAATCATTGATACCTTTTAATATTTTCAGTAAAGACTCATGCAGCAGATCTTCAGCTTCTTCACGGCAATTGCAATAACGCATGATCACTCCCATTAACACCGAACCATAGTTATCATATAGTTCCTCCATAGCTTTCCTTTCACCTTTTCGAAGTCTTATTAGTAAAGATTCCTCCATTCCTTTCATATATCTAATATAACGCCTGATTTTTAAAAGGTTGCCCGATAATCATAAAATAATTTCAATCAAGATCCAAATTGGTAAAGAAAAGCAGTAAAAGAGTATTCTACACCCCAAAGAATTAAGGCTGAACATTCTTCGATTGATAACTATTTTGCAAAGGGAGTATCTGGACATTATGATGGATATCATTCGATATACGCTATGAATTGATTCAGCAATTGTTCAAAAACAGGTACAAAAAAAACCGGATAAATCCGGTTCTTTTTGTATCAATGATCATAAAGCGAAGGGGGTTGTTACTTTCGACCAAGATTCTCCAGAATCTTTGTAGCTTCTTTTTGATGGTAGTTATTTTGGTCGTCAGCTATTTTTCTAAATTGTTCAACGGCAAAGTCAATTTGCTCGTTTTTAAGAAAACACAGCCCCAGGTACCATTCGGCATGTTCAATATAAAGGTTATTCTTGTCATCAATGATGTATTTAAATGACTTAATGGCGTCATCGATACGATCAGTTTCAATATAAGAAATTCCATTATAGAACCAGACTGCCATATTGGAGCTGTCACTGTCGAGAATTTCAGCAAAAACCAAGGATGCTCCCTGGAAATCTTTCTGTTGAAATTTCAACACTGCTTCTACAATATTAGCATTCCCTGAACGTGTGAGTTCAATGGATTTGTCTGAATCATAGTACATACTGAAGAGTCTCTCGGGAGTGTATGATTGTTGCTGAGTAAAAAGCAAGGCACCACCGGTAATCATAAGGATTGCAATAGCAGCAGCAGCAACTAATTGCCACCTTTGCGGGTGTAACCTGATCATTGGAGGAGTGGCTTTTTGCTTAGACTCATTAATTATACTCAAAAGCTTTCGACGAAACTCAACTACATCTTCTTCAAAAAAAATGGTGTCGAGGTCATTGTCAAGCTTAAGCTCAGTCGACAATTTAGTATTGAATTGTAGTTCTTTACTAAACCATCGGAGTTCATCCTCATTCATTTCCCCGGCAAGAAATCTTTCGATAAGCTGGGAATACTTGAGTTTTCTAGTCATCGGACAGGAATTTTTGGCACTTCGGATCATTGATAATTCTCTTCTTTAGTTCTTCTTTGCATAAATACTTTCGGGTTTTTGCATACTTTTCAGTTTTAAAGCCCATTTCAACTGCTATTTCTTTTAATGGCATTTTCTTAATAAAGAGTAAAAGAACTTTTTGACAATCTTTATTCAGTGTTAAAAAATGTTGTTGATACAGCCTGAACTTTTCAAGTTCGTCAAGATTATTGTTCTTAATATTATATTCAGTCGTGGTAACATAATCCTCTACATCATTGAACTCACGCGTATATTGCTTGCGTTTGCTCAATTTCTGCAGCCATAAATTACGACAGATTGAATAAATATAAGTACGAAAAGAACAATTTAATTCCAACTCATCAGCTTTGATTTTTTTAAACACAACGATCAAGCCATCTTGAAACACATCTTCTGCATCTTCCTCATTACCATTGTTTTTGGTAACCAAAAACAGTATCATGGGGAATAGCTCCTGATAAATATACTTGATGATATAATCACTTCTCAGCCTTAAACCTTCAATGATCGCTTCATCAGAATAATGAATCATGGTTCTTTACTTTATCCTATTTTTACTAAAAGGTAATACGCTTTTTCTTAAAAAAAAATAATTATTTAATTCCAGACGGCTGTCTTCGTTTTTTTTAAGTTATATTTGTCTTGTTATTAGCACTTTGTACTCTTTTTTAAAAAAAATGATAAAAATATGTCATTTTAGGTATTACCTTTCCTATCAAAATTGATTAATGAATGTAAGGACATATTTTTACAATGAAAGAGAACACTTAATTGAATCATTTATCACTTTTTCAGTATTTTTGGTTCGAA
>JBAXYX010000127.1:0-6964 GCA_041670625.1 Lentimicrobiaceae bacterium
ATCATAATTATGGCCATGCCAGTTTGGATTGGAACATTTACCAAAGACTTCTAAATTTTCAGCATCGGTTAATTCAGGACTGAACAAGCGGTGTGCAGCATTAAATTGCTCTAAACGAGTGATGTAAATCATTATTATTTTTTTTTCAAAAGTAGTAATAATATGTGAGATGAACCCTGGTAAACAAGATTCATCAGCAATGTTATTCAAACTCTCTGAAGTATATCAGGATTTTATATCACCTGTGTTATCAGGGGTTTTACTCTTCCTGGTCAGATGATATACTTCAAAGACTGTGAAAATAACGTAGAAAATAAAGAAGCTGACTACAAAATTCACCGCATCGTGGAAGTAAACAATTGAATAGACAAAAATGATTGCCAGGAAAAGCACTAACTTGATCGTTGTATTGGCAAGGTAAATATTAATGAACTTACGAGGTGAACCCTTCGATTTGGTTATAATGAACTGGTACGACAGCAAAGTTATCACAGTATGAAATATCAACAGGTAAGGCAATGCGGGGCTCACATATTTATCAGGGAGTGTGAACATTAAGAGTACCATAACTGCGCCTGTTATCAGGGCAAGGATTATAAGCTGGCGATTAAAAATCCGGGTGTCAGTGTTCATTTTCTTGGTTGTTGTTAAATTCTTTAATAAGAAGCCAAATAGCCAAAGCCACAGAACCTAAAGATAGAATTACTGTAAAAATGGGGAAAGGAAGTCTGAGCCATTGGTCTATTTTGTGTCCTCCAAAGCTACCGGCAAAAATGATCATAATCATTTGCACCGCCATACCGGAGTAGCGGGCATATGAGTTATAAGGGTTTTTATTATCTGGCGGTTTCTTGTCCCGCATATTCTACAGATGCTTCAGTAGGCATTCCATCCATACGGCAAGTTCCCGTAAAACGTGCTCCCGGTTCAATAGAAAGCTTACTGGCATAAATATCGCCGGTTATCACGGCTGTAGCCTTTAATGATAAAAGCTCTTTTATATGCATCAATCCATGAACTTTGCCTTCAATATCTGCATTAATACAATTTATTTCACCTTCAACGGAGCCTGTTGACCCCAATATCACTTTACCGCCTGCAGTAATGGTTCCGGTGAGGGTACCATCAATTCGGATGTTGCCATTTGATTCTATATCGCCGGTTATAATGGTTCCTGATTGGATCAGGTTAGCTGACGGTGGTGCTTCGGGTATATTATTCTTGGCCATATTATTAAGTATTATTGGTTCTTTTCCTGTGGATAATTCTTGTTGAAGAATTGAATATATGGAGCAATCTTTTTCTCCTTGAAGAAAATCGGATAGTTGGTTGCAGAAATTGCAAATTGATCAAAGGTGCCTTCCGTTAGTCCTGAAAAGACATAAGTGTCCTTTCGTAAATGGTTGAAATAGCTCATCACGTCCTTGCTGTTACTGAAGCTGCTCACGGTAATCATTTGGCGGTTATTCTCCATTACAACACTGTTAACCTGTAAGCTCTTAAGACTGTAGTTCTTGGTGTTAAAGTCTGAAATTCGCACCTTGATACCATACACATTCACAGCATTCCCGTCAACAATGAGTACATAGAAATGTCCGGCATTCGGATCATAAGAGTACATGGAAATATCTACAGGTGCTTCAACAGGTTTGGTAGTATCTCCCTTTTCAGGCTTAACGGCCCCTGCAGCAGGTTGTTTAATGCCAAGCAGCACGTTTACATAAGGAATTACATCTGATGATGAATAGTCTTTTTTTAATTGTGCAAGTTCAACCTTCATGCTGTCGGGGCTGACGGTTTTACCGATTGCCAAAGCACGCAGGTAAGCAAATTGAGGCATCAAAGCATGGCCTGCATATTTGGATAGTGCATCATTGCAATAGATAATAACCATGCGGTATAACTCATTTTGAAAAGCCTGCCATGTTTCTTCATATAAGGTCTTTACCCGGTTACTTGCTGCTTCGAGTTCCGCTTTATAGCCCGGATCAATAAGAATCCTGGCATAATCGCTATCAGGATATTTATGGATGATCTGCTGACTATGATAGGTCATCAGTGTGGAATCACCCCTGTCTCTGGCAATTCGATATAAATGATACTCAGCCTGAAGGGTGCTTGAATCATTAGGGAATCTTTCAATTAATTTATTGAAGGTTTCCTCCGCTTTGGGAGCATCCATTAATTCATCTAAATATATAACGCCTGCATTAAACAGAGCATCTGATATTTGCCGGTTGCTAATGTCAACTTTTTCAGGTGTGAGAGGCAATTGAGCCAGGTATGTTTTTGGGTCACGTAAATCATTGGCTTTGGGCCCCCCTTTGCCGTCAGTTTGCAAGGAATCGGCAGCCGCGGCTTCTCCCTTAACAAGGTCCCATTCAACTACCCGTTTATTACTTAAGCGCCAGTTATCCTCCAAACGCCTGCGTCCCCACTTGCGAATAAACTCTGAAGTTCCCATTCCAATAGCAGAAGGGTTGTAAAAATACCAGCCTCCTCCACCAACTACCGTTGTGCCCTCCTCGTTAACTATTCTCTTGCCACCCAACGCTATACCGGCCTCTAGTGCAAGCTGTTCTTCTGCTGCCTTGGCCTGCTTTTCCTCTTCACGTTTTACATATTCCCTGATGGCTTTGTCGATAACCAGATTCCTATCAGCCTCCGACATCCGCGCTAAGCCCTGTAAGCTATCCTGTACAAAAATCACCTGCAGGTTTTCAACCAAACGGGTAATAATTTCTGTACGTGTGCTTATCTTATCGTAATCAGGGAACTCCTTTGGAAGAAAGCTAAGGGTAGTGTCATAGTATAATTGAGCAAATCTATAATGTGAATTTTTAAAATACAGATCGGCCAACCGCAAAGCAGAGATGGATTTCTGATAGTCATTATCCACACTATAAGCTACTGATTTGCGAAGATTTAGCATGCCCAGGGTATCATTCTTTTCTTTGAAAGCAATATCGGCCAGTGCGAAATATATCTGATCTCTGAAATCATCATTTTTACTGTCCTTCAGCATTTTTTCAAGTTCCTTAACAATCATGCGCCGGTCACTGCGAGCAGCATCAAATACCCTTGCCAGATTAATACGGGCATTGAAAGCCATTTCAAAGCTTGGGGTTCCTTTGATAACCTTGGTAAAGCACTCGCCGGCCTGGGTATCCTTGCCTTCAATTTGATATAATTGGCCTAATATGAAATTAAGGCGGGTTTTAAGCTTGGAGCCTGATTGCAATTCCATCCCTTTCTCAATCTGTTCGCGTGCTTTGGTGTATTTGCTTTGGGCAATATATAAATCACCATATGCCAGGGGTAGCGCCTTACGTACACTCCATGGCAATAATTTCGTTTTTGCCTCTTCGCTTATCTCGTCAAATATAGCAAGCGCCCTGTCATACTGTTTTAACTTCTGATAAGCCCGGCCCGTCCACAGCATAGATTCATAACGTATCGGGTCATAAGCATACTTTTTTGATACGAACTCAAAGGCTCTTCGGGCAGCTGCATAATCCTGCTTGTAATAGTTGGCTTTACCGATTAGCAGATAGCTTTGCATCACCCACTTAACATATTCCTTATCATCAAAATTCATGGAGTGACGCTGAATAACTTTAGATGCTTTTTCGATGGCCCGGTCCATATTCGGATTTATGGTTTGGGCATTAGCTTCTGTGCCGTAGTTGTAAACAGGCAGTACGATGGTATAATTATCACGTGCTGATTTGCCTAATTCCAGTATACCCGACTTCAAGCTCTCATTACCATTCCAATATGCATTAAAATGAGCATTCAGGTTGTGATATGCACGCCGGGTAAAAGTATTTTTCCTGGTAGAACAAGCAGTTAATAATACAGGCACCAAAGCCAATATTAATAAATTTCGTAATAAATGGTGTTTCGCAGCCAATGATTCCTTGGGTTTACAATTTCTACCTAATAACTGATTATTTGCAAAAATATTTTATTTTTCTTAAAAGCAGGGCATAAAGTTTAAATAAACTGCTTGTTTAGTGAAAAGTAAGTACAAACATAAATGGTAAAGATAGGAAAATTTTAAAAGCTCATACAAACTCATTTCTATAAACCGGCTGACGATGGGTTGTGATTGGTTTTATGCCGGTATATTCATTCCCTTCGTGAGGGTACATTATGGCATACGGCCTCCATGCAAACCCCCGAAGAGAAAATCAAAAAACGACATCGAAAAGAAATGACACACTTAATGAAACACTCCCGAAACAATCAGGTGCCCGGCCCGGCCATAATCTGATGCTGATAAGAGACTTAACTATAACTGATTGTTAGTTTATAGTCATGCAGTAACCTTATGGTGCCCTGCGCAATTATTATGAAATTAATTGCATAAAATAGTTAAAAAGCTATTTTTTGGTACGATATTTGACTATATTTTATTATGATTACCTTGCTGTAATGCGTGTTGTAGAAACATATAAGGGTGGTTGTAATATACTCGGTGCGTTTTGGTATGGTAACGCTTTTATTTTTATTTTTATACTTTCACTATTAAAGTACTAATAAGTCTATGTGGTTCACTAAATCGAAAGAAGCAGTCTTGAAGGAACTGAATGTGGATCCTGTTGTTGGATTGAATGATGAAGAGGTATTGGCGAGGCGTGAAAAGTATGGTTTTAACAGGTTACAGGCAAAAAAGAAGAAAAGCATATTCCAGTTGTTTCTCAGCCAACTTATGGACTGGCTCATTTATGTATTGTTTGCCGCAGTAATCATCACGATATTTATGGGTGAATACATTGATGCAATCATCATTATGATGGTTATTATCATCAATGCTGTTTTAGGTGTATTGCAAGAAGTTAAGGCGGGAAAGGCAATTGAGGCCCTCCAAAAAATGTCGTCACCTAAAGCCTTGGTAAAGCGTAACGGTGAAGTGATTGAAGTGGCTGCTGAGGCTCTGGTACCTGGCGATATCCTTATACTTGATGCCGGCCGGTTTGTAGCTGCTGATATCCGTATTGTGGAATCAATGAACCTGCAAATTGAGGAATCAGCATTAACGGGTGAATCAGTGCCTTCCGATAAGTTTGCGGACCTTATTTATGAGGATCCCAAAACACCCCTCGGCGATCGTGAAAACCTGGGCTTTATGACCAACCTGGTCACTTATGGCAGGGGAGTGGGGGTAGTGACTGAAACAGGTATGAATACTGAAGTTGGTAAGATTGCTCATTTGCTTGATGCAGATGTTGAAGATAAAACACCTCTTGAAATACGGTTGGACGAACTCGGCAAGATGCTGGGTAAGATTGCCATAGGGATATGTGCGTTCATTTTTGTGCTTTCAGTGATTCAGGGGAGGGATTTAGCTGAAATGTTCCTTACATCGGTATCCCTTGCAGTAGCTTCAATACCCGAAGGTCTGGCTGCCATAGTGGCAGTGGTGCTGTCGATAGGGGTAACCACTATGTCGAAACGTAATGCTATCATCAAACGATTGCCTGCTGTTGAAACCCTGGGTTCGGTAAATATCATTTGTTCGGATAAAACGGGAACGCTTACGCAGAATAAAATGACGGTGAAGCATTACTTTACACTCGATGGGGATAAAACAGTAGCGCGTAAAGAGCAAAACCCTGCTTCAGAAGATGCTTTGCTTCTGGCGAAAGCCATGATCCTTTGCTCTGATGCTACTTATGAAAATGGTAAGGGTACCGGTGATCCTACTGAAATTGCCCTCTTGCTGTTGGGCGATGACCTGGGAATTGACAGGAAAAAACTCATTGAGAGTACTAAGAGGGTAGGTGAGTTTTCATTCGACTCGAACCGGAAGCTTATGTCGACACTGGTTGAGGAACATGGCACTTATATGGTTTATACCAAAGGAGCTATTGATAACCTGGTAAATATTTCAACCCATATAATGTTAAACGGTGAGGTGGTTGAACTGACAGCCCGGCATAGACATGAGTTTTTTGAAGCCACTGAAAAGATGTCGAACCAGGCTTTGCGCACTTTAGGGGTTGCCTGCAAACAGGCGGGTGGATTGATTGAACCTGCAGAGATGGAAATGGGGCTGACCCTGATTGGATTGGTTGGAATGATTGATCCACCCCGCGAGGAGGTGAAATCATCCATACAACTTGCAAAAACAGCTGGCATATCTACCATCATGATTACCGGCGACCACAAGAATACCGCGTTCGCCATTGCTCATGAACTTGGCATTGCTGAGACTATTGATCAAGCGGTTACCGGACAGGAAATAGATGAATTTACAGAAGAGGAATTCGCAGTACGAATTTCTGATTACAAAGTATTTGCAAGGGTTTCACCTGAACATAAGGTAAAGATTGTTCGTGCCTTAAAAGCTAATGGTAACATTGTTTCCATGACCGGCGACGGGGTGAATGATGCTCCATCGCTAAGTGCCGCTGATATTGGGGTAGCTATGGGTATCACGGGGACTGATGTTGCCAAAGGCGCCGCCGACGTGATACTTACCGACGATAACTTCGCAACCATTGTTACTGCAATAGAACAAGGTAGGAATATATACAGCAATATCAAGAAATCAGTGATCTTTCTGTTAACATGTAACCTGGGTGAAGTGGTCACTATGTTTGTGGCCTTGCTGATTGGATGGGAAGCACCTTTAATTGCAACACAACTGTTATGGATTAACCTGATCACTGACTCCCTGCCTGCTATTGCATTAGGCATGGATCCGGCTGATCCTGATATTATGAAGGAAAAGCCAAGGCATCCCAAAGAAAGCTTCTTTGCACATGGTGTAGGTGTACATGCTGTGTTAGGAGGTATTTTAATTGGTGTTCTTACAATATTTGCTTTTTGGTACGGTTATTATGAACATGGGTTCAGTCCATTTGATACTGTGCCTGAAAATGTAACGAATTACGCACGCACCATGGCCTTTATGGTATTGGTGGCGAGCCAGATGTTTTATTCGTTGGCAGTTCGC
>JBAXYX010000128.1:0-6963 GCA_041670625.1 Lentimicrobiaceae bacterium
GAAGGATTAGGATAAACCTTCATTCTATTATCATCAGGATTCTCTTCAATACCGTAACTGCAATTAGCAAAAGTAAAGTTTGCAGTGATACTGGCATTATTAGAACATCCTGAAGTTGGATCAGTAACCACTACATTGTATGTTTGCTGATCAAAGCTGATTCCTGAGGTTGACAAGAGAATGGTTTGATCTGTTGAGCCGTTGCTCCATAAATACTCAGCACCCGGGTTACCGGCGCTGATAGTTATGGTATCAAAAACGCAAATACCGATTTCAACAGGGCTTATAACCTGTACTTTAGGATCATCAGGAATAAGATCAATTTGAGGCAACTGGTTCACGGTAACGGTTACAGAACCCTGTGCAGTATTATAGCCATCATCAACAGTAACCGTATAAATGGTAGTTTGTGCAGGCGTAACTTTAGGTTCAGCTTCGTTGGAAGTGAATCCGGCAGGGCTGGATGTCCAATTATAGGAAGCCCAATGGCCTGAGCCACCACCCGGTGATGCTATGATATGTGTGCTTTCATTTCTGCAAATTACCGAGGTTTCAGCATAAGGATTGACAGAAAGCGGGCCACCTGAAATGGTAACGCTTATGGCATCCGATTGATCACAACCTTTGGAATCAGTTACTTGTAAAGTGAAGTTTTGTGATGAAAACAAATTATGAGTCTGAGTAGTAGATGCATTAGGTGAATTAAGCAGGTTTGCAGGGCTCCATGCATATTGATATGGTGAAGTACCTCCTGAAACAGATGAAACTAAGGTGATGTTAGTTCCATGGGCAATGGTTGCATCATCACCTGCATTTACTAACGGTTTTTGGTTAACGATAACAGTAGTTTGAGCCTGAACAGTATGGAAACCATCGTCAATTGTTAAAAAGTAAGTTGTGGTAACAAGTGGTGTAACGGTTGGATCCTCTAATGTAGAACTGAATCCTGATGGATTTGATGACCATGAGTAAGTATAATTACCTGATCCTCCTGAAGGCAAAGTGTTTAGAAGTGAACTTTCACCAATACAAATCTCTGCAGGTGAAGCCGATGTAGAACCTGCAACAGGACCACCGGTAATGGTAACAGTCATTGCATCAGATTTCTGGCACCCGTTGTTATCGTTTGCTGTTAAAGTAAAGTCAGTTGTAGCATCCATAGAAACCGTGTTGGGATTAAGTATGGTTGCGTTGTCTACTTTATTGGCAGGTTCCCACTGAAGGGTATGTGTTCCTGAACCACCCGAAACGGTTCCATTCAGTTGCGTAAAGGTGCCATATCCAATGGTACTATTGTTACCCGCATTCACTGTAGGAGTGGGTTTAAGAGTAACCGGAACAGTTACTGAATTTGTGCATGCATTATTGGCAGTAACAGCCAGGGTAATATTATAGTTGCCGGCAGTTGTATAAGTATGATCAGGATTTTGCAGGTTCGATGTACTATTGTCGCCAAAATCCCAATCCCATGAACTAATAGACCCGCCGGTTACCGAACTCTGGTCAGTAAATGAGGTAGCCAATGAGGCACAAAGGTTATGGCTATTAAATAGAGGAACCGGCATGGGCCTGACCTTTACATTAATCGAACCTGAAGAGGTGCCATAACAAGCTGTATTACTAATAGATGAAAGGGTATAAGTAGTAGTATCAGAAGGCTTTAGCCAAATGATACAGGGCGATGTAATGAAATTATAAATATGTGGAAGAATATTCGATGCACTTACAGCCGCTCTGAATGGACCAGTACTTGTAGCATTAATTGAAAATTGAACGGAATCACCCTGGCAAATGTTGGTACTTGTAAGAGCTGTTAGTGTTGCTGTTGGCGGATCAACTATAACAACCTCAGTAGTAGTAGGATCGCTGGAATTACCCTGAACCGTTATCGTAAGAGCGTAAACTCCATAATTGGCAATCTGGGCATTAGGAATAACCGGGTTTTGCTGTGCACTAATGAAATTATTCGGACCTGTCCAGTGATAAAGTGCTCCCGGAGAATCGGCAGCATGAAATCGGATGGTATCACCGGTACAAACAGGCGAGTTAGTACTGGCTGCAGGAGGAAGTATGGTGCAGTCAGTTGTACCATCACCTGAAGTTTGCTGAAAAGTTATTTGACATTCGTCGTTTGAATAGTTGGTAATAACTAATATATAGTATTGGCCTTGTTCTCCGCTAGTAATATTGGCTGTTTCAGTTTGAGCACTCGAATAACTGCAATCAACTACTTTACTTGGTGTCAAACCTCCCTGTCCAAAATTCATCGGGCATGGTTCAACAGGATCAGTAAAAGGCCCCCATAAACAGAAGTCTATATCCTTTAAAGGAGAAGTAGACATATATATTCCAATAGAACCAGGTTCATCTATTTTTAAATAATACCATGCAGGATTGGGTTGAGTACTCAAACATTTATAATATGGACCTTTTTGTGCAGGGGTACCTGCGCCAGGGCCTACACCGGCAGGGAAGGTATAGATGGTCCCTGTACAAAACGGCATAGAAAGATGACATGAATCATTTGCATTTTCTCTAACACCTGTATGTGCATAGTCAGTCAGCCATTTCCCATATTTAGTATTTAATGCAGATATCACCAAATCTTTTTCATCTTTGGAATAGGCTGAATCTAAAGAATCTGCCTGGCTGATAATGGAACTAACCCGTTGATGGAGTTCCATAAGCATATTCGGAGATGGATAAATATAAATCACACCTGATTCATCTGATATAACAACTTTTGCATCCTTAATACCATGAAATTCACTCAATATTAATGATGAGCTGAATGAACTGTGCCGGCTCATATCAACTTTAATGTATTGGCTGCCATCCCTGATAAGGATTTCCTGCCCTGTCGCTTGGAGATTAAAAAGGAAAAGAAGTAAAATCGATGTCAGAGTTGTTTTGATACGTGATAGATTTAATAGAGCATTCATTTTCATCCTAAACATGTTTTTTTAGAGTCAGTAGCAAATTGTTGTAAGATAGTTCAAGAAGTAATAAGCCGAAATTTTCAGTGTAGTTTTTATAGCAGCTTATTCAACCAGCATTCCCGGCATTTTGAATAGACAGCAATAACAAGATAACTTACAAAAAAAAATTCAATTACTAAAGCGATTCAAAATTAAAAATTAATTCGTATAAGCAACAAAACTAAAGAAAATAAACTTAAATATCAACTTGTCATCCTGATATTTACATTTCTGCTAATGCGTAACCACAAGTTTTTTAACTACACTACCCTGTTTGGAATAAATTCTGACCAGGCAAGTAGTATTAGAAATGGATTGCAGGCTGATTTGATGGTTTAAGATCCCTGTATTCGTTTTATGTACTTCTTCTTTCAAGATTAACCTGCCACATAAATCAGTTACGTCAACTACAAAGTCATCACTTGGCCCGTCAATAGAGAGGGTGACTGTATTCATAGCAGGGTTGGGGAATAGTTTGACTAAATCATGGAAAGGAATTTCCAAAAATCCGTAAGAGCATTCTGCAAAGGTAAAATTAACTGTTACCGTATCAGAGCTGAAACAACCTGTGATTGGTTCGGTTACTCTTACATAATGCTTCTGTTTGTCAAAGCTTATTCCTGATGTAGAAATAACATTTTCAAACGTTGATGCCCCGTTATCCCACAAGTATTCTCCGCCTTCATAACCTGAATTCAATGCCAGAGAATCAAAAACGCACAACTGTATTTCACCATCTACTATATTGTATTCCGGCTTTGTCAGATTAATAACCGGAAGAGGGTTAACAATCACACTTACAGTTTTAGTTACAGTATTTGAACCATCATCTAAAACAAGAGTATAAGTAGTATTTTGTAAGGGGATAATTTCAGGATCCGAAGAGGTGGAGAATTCAATATCATTAACCAGCCAATGACAGGTATAATTACCAACATCACCACCACTGGGCAGAGCGTGAAGGCGGGTAGTATCACCAAAACAAATTACACCGGATTCAGCAGAGGGAGAAGCATTAAGGGGTCCACCAACAATAGTCACAACCATTTCATCAGGTTCACTAACGCAACCGTTACCATCAGTCACTATGAGTGAAAACAAAGTACTTCCCCTGAGTTTATGTGTTCTGGGTTTCTGCAAGGTATTTATAAATAAGGAGTCTGAAGGTTGCCATACATAACTATATGGAGGAGTACCTGTGGGAACACTTCCCTGAAGGTCAGTAATGGTTCCGTGGTTAATTTCCTGATCAACACCTGCATTAGCAATTGGCAGAGGATTAACTGTAACCGTAACTACTTTTGTTATCGGATCATAACCATCATTTACCAATACTGAATACACCGTAGTTTGAACAGGCTCTACTATTGGGTTTTGCAGGGTTGAGGAGTATCCATCGGGTGAAGACCATAAAAAAGTACAGTATTGCGAAGTGTTACCGCCCGAATAGCTTACGTTTAATTGAGTTGATTCACCTACACAAATAACATCAGGAGAAGCTGATGCAGAAGCTGCCAGCGCATCACCAACATATAAGGTAGCGACCGATGATTGTACTGAAGGAGTGCATACACCACTGATAATACAACGGTATTGGCGTTCACCCAAATCAATAGTTGCCGGGTTTATAACCAGCGTATCATTAGTGGTGCCTGAATAGGGTGATTCGTCCGTTAAGTCAGTAAAAAAGATGTCATCAGCAATCCTGGTCTGCCATTTGAAAGTGTTAGCGCCTATAGTTTCAACAATAAATTTTGCGATTCCTCCAACAGGTGCCATAGCATCTGCGGGTTCTGTAATTAAGGTTGGCAACGGGTCCATATCAACAATGAACTCAACGGAGTGTACAGAAGAAAGGTTCGTACAAAGATCCTCAACACTCCCTGAAAGGGTAAGTGTATAGGTTCCGTTTTTTGTTAAAGTGGGATAAAAATTTTGCAGCGTAAAGAATTTCTCCTGCTCTCCACCGGCAATACAGCCAGCTCCCGATACACTACCAATCAAATAAGTTTCACCATCAGGTCCTGTTATGGTAAAATCAGATACATTAACTGAAGAACACAATATATTTTCACTAAAGTCAATATTGACAGTAGCTGATCCTGCACATCCTTTTACCGTATCTATAGCTGTTATTAGAGCAGGAACATCATCAAAAATATCAGCAGTGGAAGCACTAAAGTCAAGCATATAGCCACTTTGTGGAGACCCGCTTTTAGCCTCCCAGTTACTTACGCAAAGCACATAGGTATCACCTGCTTGCACAGGAAGATCAGAATTCCATTTAAAAGTATTTCCACCATCATTACAATTTTTAGTGCCTTGGTTGGGTGAACTAATACCAGTTGCCCCAAAATTACCACACGCATTACAGCTTGATTGCATAAATACAGCCCCATTGTATATGTCACTACATTCCAGGTTATTTAAACAATATACAGCCCAGTCATAATCATCAGAGGAGCTTTTAGGTGTCAGACTGAATCTTAATAGTCCACCTGTTTTAACGGAAATAACATACCATACTGAATTTTTTTCTCCATCCATGCAACTGTATGGACATTTTTGATCTGCTTGAATCTCATTTGGATATTGCCCTTCTCCGCTGAATGAATTGAGCTGTTCATACTGATGCAGGCATACCGGTATTGCACCCAGACAATCCTGGTGTGTAGGTATTTGTGCCTTAAGCTGGTCAGAAAGTAACAGTGAACAAAGTAAACAAATAAATAATTTAATTGAAGAGTAAATTTTTCCCGGCTTCATTATGTTTCTTTTAACTAGACTTGAATTAATTGAAGGGTATTTTTATAATAGTCCCGATATTTCGCCCTAAAAATACAAAAGAATACGCTTAATTATCTGGACAAATGTAGAAAAAACTTTAAACCATTCCATCAATTTGAAAATAAGTATGGATAATTGATCGTTATTTATCAGCGAATTAGTACTTTTACAGCACTTGAAAATTACCCGGATACATAATAACATGAAACAATTTAGCCTGAATAACATGAAACAATGGAGCCTGTTTATAGCAATGTTGCTTATTATTGCAGGATGTAAAAAGGAGGAAGAGAATGTGCAGAATCACATGCCTAAAGCTGATTTTACTATTACTCCCCAACGTTGCGAACCAAATGATGAAATACTTTTTAACGCCGGTACTGTTACTGACCAGGAGGATGCAACCGACCTGCTTGAGGTTAGATGGTCATGGAATAGTGGTAGCAATTATAATACAGAGTACACTACTACAAAAACAGCCTCCTTCAAATATGACCAGGTTGGGGTTTACTACCCTCGGATTGAAGTAAGAGATTCTAAAATGTTATCGGATACCTTAAGAGGAATGGTGGTGGTAGTTGCTGATATCCATAACATGTCACCTGAAAAACCGATACTGTTAAGCCCGCCTGAGTGGCAAACATGGATGGATCCTACTATCACTTTCAAATGGAACGCAGGGATTGACCCTGAAAACGACGATCAGTCTTTCGACCTGTGGATAGGTCAGAATTTGAATAGCATGAAACCTGTACGTTCAAATATTGTCAATTATATCATGATTGGAGGTGATGAAGTTTATGAAGTCAAGATAGATGGATTTGAATTTAACCAAGACTATTACTGGCAAGTTAGAGCTAAAGATCCAAACGGCAATTATACATTAGGCCATACCTGGAAATTTACTACCCGTCCTCCTGATGCATAAGATGATCAGCTTTCTGATTGTTTTTCTTTTATCATCTTTTCATGTTGATCTGATGGCTCAATCAGATTCCACTTATATGGAGGGTTGTATAAAAGGCTATGAAAATAGTGAACTCGTTATCCAGGAGTTTTATGGCAATCAGCATTCTTTTGTTGATACGCTTTATACAGATTCTACAGGTTGTTTTACTTTTTTCCCGGGTGACGGTAAAGCATCCGGTCAACTAAGGCTGTTGCTCAATAAACGCCAATTCCTGGACTTCTTTTATGA
>JBAXYX010000129.1:0-6898 GCA_041670625.1 Lentimicrobiaceae bacterium
CATTCCGGATCACACTCTAATTCCTGCTATTTTCAATATCCACGGATCAAGCTATGGATACGTAGCACATCCGGACTGCGAAACGTATAATAATTATGATGCGCTGGTTGTTGCACCTGAACGTCCAGCTTTTATTCCCTTTGATCAGGGACCTGATGAAATCAGACCATGACAGGTTCCAGCCAAACGCTCAGCTTTTGTACCCTTTTATCAGGGACCTGATGAAATCAGACCATATATCCGTTTCACATTCATACTTAGTACCTGTTTAAATCGTACTTTAAACGGGTTTTGACCGAAAATATGCGTATATAGTCCGTGTTAAGTCCGTATTAAGTCCGTGTTATGTTAAAATCTAATCCAGATGGAATGAATTATAACAGGGCAGGCAGGGTATCGTTTTATTGGAAATTGTTTCGGTAAACGGGATTTATCTCCTACCTTTATCACCTGTTTTTACGAATTATAAACCTGACTTTTTCAACCTATGCCATACCTTGTATTTGACCTGGAAATGAGCGGACCGGAACCCGGCTATCATGAGATTATCCAGGTGGGTGCCGTTTTGTTGAATGATAACTGGTCGCCGTTAGGCACCTATCTGAGTAATGTGTATCCTGAAAACCAGGAGGCTTTTACCGAATCGGCCGCTAAGGTGCACGGGCTTTCGCTCGAGGA
The DNA here is from genome assembly GCA_041670625.1 of Lentimicrobiaceae bacterium. Lineage (GTDB taxonomy): Bacteria > Bacteroidota > Bacteroidia > Bacteroidales > Lentimicrobiaceae > Lentimicrobium. The sequence continues at coordinate 679 of JBAXYX010000129.1, forward strand.
CCTGGAAGACGCCCCCATGATTTATGAAGTGATAGAAGGATTTGAAGCCTGGATACGCAAGTTGCTTAAACGCCAGGGCGGCGACCTGCATGACGTGATTATGTGCGGTCAGAGTGTGATCAACGATATCAACTTCCTGCAGTTTGCTTACAGGGGTGAAAAGATGGAATGGCCTTTCAGCAATAAACTGATTGACCTCCACACGATTGCCTTTTTTACGTTCAAGATCATGGAAGCCAGCAACATCAGCGTGCCTAAATCATTGAGTCTGAAATCGATATCAGCCTATTTTGGTTTCGAACGTGAGGGTGATTCACATAATGCCCTGGAGGATTCACAACTGACTATGCTTTGTTTGCAGAAGTTCTTTAAAATTGCAGCCGTTACCAAAATACCCGCTAACGCGTTGAACTAAAATATCGCTTTTTACGCTTCAAAAAAATATCATGATAATGGCTGAGCTCACCCGGTCAAGTAGCTTTATTTGTTCGTACCTTTGAAGCGAGAAAAGGAGTAATGATAATGAATCCCGATGAGCAGGTTATTAAATTGATTGTCAATATGATCCTGGTGCATTACAGCAGCTTTTTCCCTTCCGCCTATCCTGATATTCCGCTTAACATGTCGATGATTCAAGATGTAGCCGGGAAGGCACTCGTTGATATTTCAGGTTTTAAGGAGGAAGATCTGCTAAAACTGACTGAAATACAACTGGCCCGTACTGCTCCGTTAAACTGGAATAATTATGGTTCATTAGCCCTGATACTGCATGAGTTGTATCCTGATGAAGACCTGGTAAAGATGGGAGAACAGGCCGCCATAGACTATGTCAGGAAATTACCCAATTTTGCCGATTCAAAGCTTCCGGATCATGAGTTGATAGATGCCCTCATTTACACCTGGATGAGTCTGGGTGATGATGAAGATACGGACTTTAGCTTAGATACCTGGTCGTAGTAAAGCTGTAGTACAGTCGTAGTAAAGTTGTCGTACAATCGTAGTAAAGTCGTAGTACAGTTGTCGTACTATTGGAGGTTTACATATCAAGGTTGGGCTGGACTTTTAAGTCCATACTGTTCAGCTCAAGCGCCAACAGGTTGCCAAACCCCGTTTTGTTTTTCATATAGCAACCATTATCGATATCTATAAAGGAAAAATTGCCTGACCGGATAGTCAGATCAATAAAATCAAGACTTACCGGTACGTGTCCGTGAATAAGCTTGCGGTAATTGATCTTTGCCGGGTCAATGCGGTAATCTCTGATCCACAGCATAGCCCTTTCATCCTCCATAGGGTTATCCAATTTAAAATTAAGTCCTGCATGAACCACCAGGAAATTATCAACCTCATAGGTCAACGGGCGTGAGCTGACCCAGTCAATGTATTCACCGGGGATATCTTTGATGGTATCGGCCTTAAAGCTTTTCAGGCATTCAAGACCCCCGTGTTGTGCCCACATCTCCCTGGACTTATTGACCGGTTTAAAAAACAGGAAGCCTTTGCGTTGTTGTTCTTCGACAAAGGAATTAGCCAGGAATTCCTCATGGTTACCTTTGAGCGCTATAATGGAGAAGCCCTGCTGATGAAGGCTTCTCACATAGTCAATCACTCCTTTTGAATCAGGACCTCTGTCGATATAATCGCCCACGAAGCAAAGGGTATCATTTTTTGAAGGAACAACCAGATTTTCAATCAGTGACCGCAAACTCTTCAGGCAGCCATGAATGTCAGAAACAACCCATATTTTACTCATTACTATTTTTTAGATTTCCCCTGATTTGCTACTTCTTCCATCAGTTTTTGAATCACCTCAGGATCGCCCAGAAAATAGTCCTTCTGCAGGCAGAGCTTATCATCAAATTCAAAAACGTAAGGCACACCGGTAGGGAGATTCAGGCTTACGATATCCTTTTCACTGACGTTTTTCAGGTATTTAATCACTGCCCGCAAGCTGTTGCCATGGGCGGCTATCAGCACCTGGTCATTTTCAATGAGCGACTCACGGATATCCGTTTCCCAGTAAGGTATCATGCGGCCGACTGTTTCTTTCAGTGATTCGGTTAAAGGAATCAGCTCAGGATTCTCTTTGCGGTACCGGGGATCCTTACGCGGGTTCCGTTCATCATCATCCGTGAGGGGTGCAGGGGGCACATCATAACTGCGGCGCCATACAAGTACTTGTTCTTCACCATATTTGGCTGCTGTTTCTGATTTGTTCAAACCCTGCAGACTTCCGTAATGCTTTTCATTTAAGCGCCAGCTTTTTTTAACCGGTATCCACATCAGGTCCATTTCCTCCAGCACAATATCTAAGGTTTTGATGGCACGCTTTAAAAATGAAGTGTAGGCTATATCAAATGCGAACCCATTTTCCTTCAGTACCTTACCTGCTTCATGGGCTTCATGAACACCACGTTCGGACAAATCTACATCGGTCCAGCCTGTAAAGCGGTTTTCCTTGTTCCAGGTGCTTTCACCATGACGTAATAATACAAGTTTTTTCATGACTTTATAATTAGTTATAAGATGTTGACAAAGTATATGCAAAAATAGCTAATTTAAGGCTATGATACACAAAACAGGCTGGATTGTAGTAACGGAGCTTTAAAATACGTAACTTTGCATTCCTTTAAAAATGCTGTAAACACATTCAATATGAGTTACAAACGTATCAACAATTGGTCAGGGTGGCTTGTTTTTGCCATTGCTGCAATTGTTTACATCCTGACCTCTGAACCTACCGCAAGCTTCTGGGATTGTGGTGAGTATATAGCCACCGCTTCCGGATTGCAGGTGGGTCATCCTCCCGGAGCGCCCCTTTTTCAATTGATTGGAAGGTTCTTCAGTCTGTTCGCCTTTGGCAATGTGCTGCTGGTTGCTCGTATGGTGAATACCATGTCGGCGCTGTGCAGTGCTTTTACGATACTATTTCTTTTTTGGACCATTACCCACCTGGCTAAAAAAATAACGGATCAATATCCTGACCTGTTTACGGATAGCACCTATGTGATTATAGGCAGTGGTGTGGTGGGTGCACTGGTTTACACTTTCTCTGATTCCTTTTGGTTTTCGGCAGTTGAAGGGGAGGTGTATGCCATGTCATCCTTCTTTACGGCCTTCGTTTTTTGGGCTATCCTGAAATGGGAACAGGAAACCACTGAATATGAAAAGGCCGGCAGCAAGCATGTACACCGTGATCATTCCATACGCTGGATTGTCCTGATTGCTTTTATGATTGGCTTAAGCATAGGTGTGCATCTGCTCAACCTGCTTACCATTCCTGCCATTACGCTGGTGGTTTACTTTAAAAAGTACAAACCGTCGTTTAAAGGAGTATGTATTGCTTTGGTGCTTTCCATTGTGATGCTGGCCCTGATCATGAACGTTATGATCCCCTGGATTGTGAAACTGGCAGGCTGGTTTGAATTGCTCTTTGTGAACTCTCTGGGCCTTCCCTTCAACACGGGAACGGTCATCTATTTTGCTCTTCTTATCGGACTCATTGTATTTGGATTATGGTATTCCACCCAAAAAAGAAAGGTCATCCTGAATACCGTTGTGCTGGCCTTTACCTTTATTTTGATCGGGTATTCCAGTTTCTTTATGTTGATTATCAGAGCCAAAGCCAATACGCCCATCAATGAAAATGAGCCTACCAACGCTATCAGCCTCCTCTCCTACCTGAACCGTGAGCAATATGGCGACTGGCCTTTGTTGTACGGTCCGTACTATAACGCTCCCGTGGATAAATATGAGGACGGGAACCCTGTTTATCATAAGAATAACGCTACCGGCAAGTATGATCTGATCAATGAGAAAAAAGGCTATGAACCGGTTTATAATAAAGAGTTTATGACCCTGTTTCCCCGAATGTGGAGCAGTTCAGAACCCTCTCATAAGTATTTCTACGAAAAATGGGGTAAGATTAAGGGTACTCCCGTTACCATTACGAATGCTGAAGGGAAATCGGAAACCATCATGAAGCCTACCTTTATGGAAAACCTCCGCTTTTTCTATAATTACCAGATACAGCACATGTATGTGAGATACTTCATGTGGAATTTCGCCGGAAGGCAGAATGACCTGCAGGGAATGGGCGATGACCTTAGAGGAAACTGGATTAGCGGCATTCCGTTTATAGATACGATGAGGCTCGGCCCTCAGAATAATCTGCCTGAAAGTATGGATAGCAAGGCGCACAACACCTTCTTCCTGCTGCCGTTGATACTGGGACTGGCCGGCTTCATATTCCAGATCAACAAAGGGCCTAAACAGTCACTGGTAGTTTTGTTGCTGTTTGTGATGACCGGTCTGGCTATTGTGGTGTACCTGAATCAGTATGCACCGCAACCCCGTGAAAGGGATTATGCCTTTGCCGCATCTTTTTATGCCTTTGCTATATGGACAGGACTGGGAGTGATGAGCCTCTTTTCACTGATTCATAAGGTTATGAAGGCAAAATATGCTGCTATCATCTCAACAGTTATCTGCTTGTCAGTACCTGCCATTATGGCTGCTCAGGGATGGGATGACCACAACCGGGCCGACAGGTACACGGCTCGTGACATTGCCAGGGATTACCTGGAATCATGTGATCAAAATGCCATCCTGTTTACCGTGGGCGATAACGACACCTTCCCGCTGTGGTATGCACAGGAAGTGGAAGGAATCCGGACGGATGTGAGGGTGGTTAACCTGAGCCTGCTGAATTCAGACTGGTACGTGGGACAAATGAAACGTAAAGTGTACAACTCTGACCCACTCCCGATTAGTCTGACCTATGATGAGTTTAAGAGCGGAACCCTTGATGTGGTTTATATGGTTCCTGACAAGAGGATTACCGGGGCCATTTCATTGACCGAGTTATTTGATATTCTCCATACTCAGCCCGAAGCGCTACAGCTTGAAACTTCTATGGGCAAGGTTGATGTGATTCCGGCCACGGCATTTGGCATTACCGTCGATTCAGCATTGGTGGTCAATAACGGAACGGTTAAGGCGGATGAGACCTCGAATCTGATGAAAAACTTTATCTGGGAAATAAAAGACCGGGCGATTACCAAAAGCCAGGTGGTACTCTTGGATATTCTGGCCCACAATAATTGGAAACGGCCTCTTTACTTCTCCGCAACCGCAGGTTCAGATTTGTACCTGGGTTTAAGCTCCCATTTCAGAAATGAAGGATTCGCCTACAGGCTGGTTCCTGTTACGATGCAACAGGAGGAAGGCACGGACGGGTATATTAACAGCACGGTACTGTATGATAAACTTATGAATGTGTATCGTTACGGGAATATGCAGGATCCGTCAGTGTATAAGGACGAAACCAACCTGAGGTTGATCAGTAATGTCAGGACTTTGTTCGGCAGACTGGCCAAGCAACTGGTGAAGGAGGGTAAGTTTAAGGAAGCCGTGCAGGTGTGCGACCGGTGTTTGGAAGTGGTGCCTGATGCATCCGTGAGATACAATTATTACCTGCTGCCCATTGCTGAAAGTTACCTGGCTGCCGGTGCTAAAGATAAAGGAATCCGGTTGCTCAACAGGTTGCTGGACATCTACTCGCAAAACCTTGATTACTATTTCAGATTCCCTAAAAATAAGCTTAAGCCTTTAGGGGAGGATATACAACAAAGTATGATGGTCATAAACGGAATTGCCAGTATGGCCAATGAACAGGGCGACCAGAAGCTGAAAGCGAAGGCAACTTTGGAACTGGACAAGCAATTTCAACGATATGAGCAGGCAGGTTTTTAACGACGTAAACTAAGATGCACCTATCGGTTGTTCCATGGTTGATCAGGCTGCTGATGCCTGCAGAGTTGATATGGAGGGGAAAAGGCAAGCATACTATTTACCTCACTTTTGATGACGGACCCATACCTGAAGTTACCCCGCGTGTACTCGAAATACTGGACCGTTACCGGATAAAGGCCACTTTTTTCTGCGTGGGCGAGAATGTGAGCAAGCACCCTGATATATATGAAATGGTGCTTGCCCACGGCCACGCCACCGGCAACCATACGTTCCACCACCTCAAAGGATGGAAGACGGAGCAGCAAACGTATCTGGACGATGTGAGGCATTGCAGCGAATTCGTCAAGTCGAACCTGCTCAGACCCCCTTACGGCAGAATCGCCAAAGGCCAGATCATGCAACTGAAGGACCACTATAAAATCATCATGTACTCGGTTCTTACCGGCGATTACGACAAAAGGCTCCG
>JBAXYX010000130.1:0-6886 GCA_041670625.1 Lentimicrobiaceae bacterium
CGGGAATGCACTTTCACTTTGGTGATGTCCAATGTCCTTTCAGATACCCGGTTGGCTATCTCCTGAGGCGATAGGCCTGTTTCAGCAATTTGATTACCCAGGTAATAAAGAACGCCCTGACTAAGAACCCCTTGGTTCTTCAATTCATCAACCAATATATTAGGTAGTGGAGCTTCATTAGCATCAATTCCATCTATTCCCATGAGTCTGCAGAGGGTACGTTCTACTGCGACTGTGGTATATTGGTCGGCAAACTTCTGTACATCACCGGCAATATTACCGGCAATCTGCCGGGCCTTGGCAACTTTATGAAAGTTTAACCCCAACTTACTTTTTTGCATTTATAATCGATTTAGATATTTGTATTACGTTTATTTTCCAGATAACGGGATGCCCCGGCTATCAGTTCTTCATCAATACCCAGGATAGCAGCAATGCGCAATGCTTCCAGGGGAACCTGATCAGACTGGACTTCAACCAGCGAGTAATCCATGTGATCATTAATAGTTTCAATAGTAGGTTTTACAGCCAACTCATCTGTTTTTAATCCTTTGACTCTTAAGCGCCTGCAATCACTGACAAAGCCACTGTAATGTGTTGTGATAAGGCTCCTTACGTTGCCTTTTTGTAGAATATCAAGCAGGGCATTTACCAAAGCGAGCCCTTCATGTGGGTTTGTAGTGCGTGCCGGTTCATCAATGAGCCCGAGTAGCTGTTTATGTGAACGTGACGCAAGGATGATGGCGTTGATGTTCAGCATTTCAGCAGCAAAGGATGATAGGCCTCTTAATTCTGATTGATCATCTGCCATACTGGTGATCACTCGTTCAACAGGGACTATTTCAGCTTTTAGTGCCGGTATGTAAAAACCATACTGGAATAAGTATTGCGCAAGAGCAACAGATTTAAGCAATACCGTTTTGCCGGCCATGTTTGCACCTGTGACAATGCAAGGCGATTCCATCAGGTCAATGTCGACCGGCTGGAACGTCTTCCCTCTGCTTTCAAGAGCATCAGCGATTTCAGGATTAAACAACTGCCTGTATTCAGTGACTGTAATGCCTATTACAGGTTTGCAATAATGCATTTTGACTGCCAGAGTTGCTTTGGCTAACCATACATCCAGGTCAGCAATGGAAGTGAGTGACTCCATTAACTCTTTAGCAAATGGTTTCAGTTCCATCGACAGTTGAAGTCGTATGCCGTCCTCAACCTCAAGAGATTCAACTCTGACGGCTTCAGCTTTTTGCAGATCTGTTTTTATTAAACAATCGTACTGTTTCCTTAAGTTGGCCAGCGTATTACTATAGGAATCGTAAATATAGAAATGAGGTATCCGCTGCTTATCAGGATCCAATATGTCAATCACCTTACCGGTTTCAGCAAGTTTGACGGCCATGCAGTTCAATTGCCTGAGGATCGAACTGATTTGATCAACAAGCAAAGCGAACCGTTTGACTTCAAACAAACCGATGTCATCCAATGTAAGGCCTGACTGTAGGAAACTCAGGGTACTGCTGATATCATGTACTTCGGACAGGGCGTGCCGCAGTTGATCAATCTTATCGGAATTACCGGTATCAGTAGGACAAGGAGCCTTTTCTGCCATGACGTGGGTCATCTGACCCACAGTCCCTTCAGCTTTGCTTTTCCCCTTTATACCCGTAAGCAGGTCAACAAATACAGATACGCGGTTTAACTGGAAATCAATATCCTTACCGTCAATCAGGAAATGCTGTTTTAGCAAATGCTGCCTGCCCAGACTAGATTGCAACTCCAGAGAGTCGGCAATATACCGGAGTCCTGAAACCTTGCTGATTGCGTTGGAGAACATGACCATAGTTACAGTTTTTTAATATCGTAAACCGGTATTTGTAAAGTTTCAGCAAGTATGGAGCAGAGTTCAGAGGAGTTCAGCACATAACCTTCGGGCGAAACAGGATTAACGCATACTGCAATTAAAGTTGTATTTACGAGTACGCGTATTTGTCCGCCACTATGAATAAAAGCGCGAAAAGTCTCCGGTTTTACAAATAGCCTTGTAAAGTCGCGAATAACCAGTACGGTGTCCCTGATAGCCTTTTGCATTCGGAGCAGGTCGAGCATTTTATCACTCACTGCTCCGGTAACATACAAGGTAGTACCAAAGCGAAAGAGTTGTTCTTCATGTCCTTTCAGCAGGAATACGGAAGGTATTTGCAGGTCATGTATCTGGTTATTATTATCAATAGCCCAGATTCCTTTTTCCAGAGCGAGCAGTTTATCTGTAAGACATGATTGGAAAGCCGGTATTTTAATCAGGTTATAAACAAAGCGGGTGCGGCTGACAAGCTTAGGGATGTTAGCTGACACCGCTGCACCAGTATTCAAAATCATGCATTCAGTAACGGCAGGTGACCCCGGGCTCAGACGTGAAAGAGCACCGTCAACGATAGTAGTATCCACCTTATAGGCTGCCATATTTTCAATGATAGTCTTGAGCCATAAGGTATCAGAGGGTCCGGAGAACATCACTTTACCTCTTGCCAGTGAGCGAGCGGTAACCAAACGACCGAGTGGAGTACGGCGTGTGGTGATGTCAAGTATTTCAGAGTCTAATCTTTTTTGACGGTAATGTGTTTCGGAAGTGATGAAAACGATATTCTCATATAAGTCTATCTCAGGTTTACCGGTATGGGTTACCTGGTCGATACGTTCACCGTCAATTCCTATGGATGTAAGCGCAAGACGCCTTCCGGAGCCTTCCAAACGCCTCAACACGTAGTTGAGGCATTCGGTTTTCCCGGTATTTTTCTCCAGTCCGACAATCGACAGGCTCTTATATTTTATAATTTCATCAATGAACGGCATTATTGATTATGGTTACGCTTTTTACGCAAAAGTCCTTCAGGTTCAAGAGAAAGCTTATCACCATGCAATAGTGCGGCAACTCCTTCAGCATGAGTATTGCAATCGGGGCAATGACACTCGCTTTTATAATCAGAAGGTTCCGTATAGGTTGTAATCACTCCTTCAAAATTGCGGAGTACAACCCTTCCGGGAGCTTGTGATATAAGGTAAGTAGGCATAACCGGGATTTTGCCTCCACCACCCGGTGCATCTACTACAAAGGTAGGAACTGCAAATCCGGATGTATGTCCCCTAAGGTTCTCAATGATCTCGATACCTTTTGATACAGGTGTACGAAAATGCTCTAATCCCATTGAAAGGTCACATTGATAGATGTAATACGGGCGGACTCTGATTTTAACGAGGCCCTGTACCAGTCTTTTCATTACGTACACACAGTCGTTTACTCCACGGAGCAATACGGATTGATTACCCAGAGGGATACCGGCATTAGCCATACGTTCACAGGCTGCTGTTGATTCAGGGGTAATTTCATTGGGATGATTAAAATGGGTGTTTACCCATATAGGATGATATTTTTTAAGCATATTCACCAAGTCATCCGTAATACGTTGAGGGCAAACGACCGGGGTACGGGTACCAATACGTATAATTTCAACATGAGGAATAGCTCTCAGACGCTGAATAATAGATTCGAGCATCTTATCGCTTACCATCAGGGCATCACCGCCAGAGAGGAGGACGTCCCTAACCTGAGGAGTACGGGCAATATAGTCAATACCTTTCTGGATACGTTCTGATGGTGATTCATGGTCATTTTGCCCGGCAAACCTGCGGCGGGTGCAGTGGCGACAGTACATGGAGCACATGTCGGTAATCAGGAACAGCACTCTGTCAGGATACCGGTGAGTTAGCCCCGGTACAGGTGAATCTGCATCTTCATGAAGCGGGTCGAGCAAATCGGCAGCAGACTGGTGTGTTTCCAGTCCGGTAGGGATAGCTTGCTTACGGATGGGACAATCAGGGTCATCAGGATCGATTAATGACAGATAATACGGGGTAATGGCCATGCGGAGGGTTGTAAGAGATTGCTTAACACCTTCCTCTTCATCCGCATTCAACGGTAGATATCTTTTCAACTGGTCGAGGGTTTCAATGCGGTTTTTAACCTGCCACTTCCAGTCATTCCATTGTTCATCAGTAACTTCCGGGAAGAACTGATATCTTCTGCTCTTACCGGAATTTTGTTTTTCTATATTCATCATTTATTCATTTTTTACAGGCAATATCCTTATAAACTAAAGGGATGCGATCTTATTAAGCGTAAAGTTCAGTGAATACTTTTCTCAACTTTTCGCTTTCGCGGAGTATCTGGAGCGTAATTTCAGCATGACCTTTAGTGTAACCGTTGCCAACCATCATGGTTACATCGCTTCCAACACCTTCAGCTCCTAAAGCAGCTTTGGTAAAGCTGGTTGCCATGGAGAAGAAATAAACAATACCATCGTTTTTAGTGCAGAGGATACTGGTCATTTCAGTGTCGGGGATATTCACATTGTTTATGGTAATATCGGCCAGCCTGCCTTTAGTAATCTCTTCAATTTTTTCTAATACGGGCACGGGGTTAGTGGCATTTGCAGAAAAGACATAGTCACACAATTCGAGTTCCTGTAAGCGTTTAGTGCTTCTTTCGCTATGAGTAAGGCCAATGACCATACCGGTAACACCGGCACGTTTTTTAGCTTCATAACAGCACAGCATACCTGATTTACCACCGGCACCAATAATGAAAACAATATCACCCGGTTTAACGAGCCTTGCAGTTTGTGCAGGAGCCCCGGCAACATCAAGAGCTGATAAAGCAAGTTTTGCAGGCATATCATCAGGAATCTTGGCATAAATTCCACTTTCAAAGAGGATAGCTTTACCGTCAATATCTACCTGATCAACGTCTTTACGGATTGCTTTGATTTTATCAATACGCAGAGGGGTGAGAGAAAGAGAAACCAGAGTAGCGATTTTATCACCTACTTTCAGATCAATCTTACCCTCGAGTGCGGTACCAATTTGTTCAACGGTTCCTAAGAGCATACCACCTGATCCGGTAACCGGATTGCGATGCTTACCTTGTTTGGCAACGATATCGAGCATTATTTCAGCAATCTTCTTTTCATCGCCTCCGGCTTGTTCTTCAATCTGGGTAAAACTGGCTGAGTCAATATTTAACGTTTGAACATCAATGAGGATCTCGTTATCATAGATTTCATCCATGTTATTGTCAATCTTATTTGCTGGTTGTGGCAGAACTCCCACCGGATCAATTACCCGGTGTATACCGTATTTATTTCCTTTTTTCATTAGTTGTATGTTGTTTTGACATTTTGTAAAGAGCAGCAATTGAATGTGCTCAAATTATTATAGTTGTTTTAGTCCAAGGATACGACGTGCATCGGCAGGAGTGGCAATCTCTCTACCCAGCTCTTTAGCCATACGGACTACTTTAGCCACCAATTCGCCATTTGAACCGGTAAGTACGCCTTTTGAGAGATATATATTATCCTCCAGCCCGACCCGAACATTGCCACCATCAATAATGGCAGCCATGGCAAGTGGGAATTCAAAACGACCGACACCGGCAACCGTATAGGTAGCATCCTGAGGAATGCTGTTTCGGAGGAACATAAAATCACGCAGTTCACCGGTAATACCGCCATTCACACCCATTACGAAGTCGAAGTGCATGGGGCTGTTGATGAAACCTTTTTTAGAAAGGCGCAATGCCATATCGATCATACTCTTGTCAAACACTTCAAGTTCAGGTTTAATACCCAGCTTGATCATGCGTTCACCGAAGTATTTGATGGTATTTTCAGTATTAAAAAATACTTCATCACCGCCAAAATTAAGGGTACCACAATCAAGAGTAGCCATTTCAGGTAATAGCTCGGTTGGTTGAAGTCGTTCATCATCAGTCATACCGACTGCACCGCCGGTTGAAGGCTGGATGATAACATCAGGTACTGCTTTCTTGATGGCTTCCATTACCACCCTGAATCGTTCTTTATCCTGGGTAGGAGTGCCATCATCATAACGTACATGCAGGTGGATAATACTGGCACCGGCATCATAAGCTGATTTAGCCTCGCGCACGAATTCCTCAATGGTATAAGGAACAGCAGGATTATGCTCTTTCAATACTTCAGCGCCGCTTATAGCTGCTGTGATGATAAGTTTTTCCATAGGATTATTTTTTAGGGATTCGTTGACATTTAACAGGTACAACACAAGTACCACTGGCTTTGCAAACCACAATAGGTTCAGCCAGATAATCAGCAGCAGAGTCAGAGATATCAGGCCGTGGTATAACCACCTTGCGTGCTTCGAAGGTCATTTTGCGTGATGAATTACCTACATGGGTTATTTCACCTGTTGCTTCAATAAAATCACCTGCGTATACCGGCGCAATAAATTCAATATTATCGTAGGCCTTAAATAAACCTTCATCGCCATCGTTTCTGATTAAAAGCTCAGTAGCAACATCACCAAAAAGCTCCAGCATTTTTGCACCATCTACCAGGTTGCCTCCATAATGTGCATCATGAGCACTCATTCGAAGTCTGATAATTACTTTTTCCATTTTGTGTGTATTAATTCTTTAAAATATATTATGTTATATGCGTATTAATCAACCTCAATCATCGTAATAGTTCATCATTAAAACCAATAATACCGCCAATTTACACTTTCAATCCTGATCTTTAATCTCAGCTCTTAATATTGAGCATCAATTAATTTTTGCCATTCATTGAGAGCCTCGATCTTACCTCTCAACTTAATCTTCAATTGTAACTCTCATTCGTATCATCCATACTAAGCATCCATAATAACCTTCAATTGCATCCATTAACTGTAACCATTCATTGAAAGTCTCGATCTTACCTCTCAAATTAAATCTTTAATTGTAACTCTCATTCGTATCATCCATACTAAGCATCCATAATAACCTTCAATTGGAATCCTCAATTTTAGCTTTCAA
>JBAXYX010000131.1:0-6853 GCA_041670625.1 Lentimicrobiaceae bacterium
CTAACTAATGGAAATAATTCAACCAGCTATCGATTACCATATAGAACCGCCTTTATCTGATAATAATCTCGAAATTTACGGGGCAAGGGAACACAACCTTCAAAACGTTGATGTTATTATACCCCGTGACCAATTAGTGGTTATTACCGGTTTGAGTGGCAGTGGAAAGTCATCGTTGGCATTTGACACGATCTATGCTGAAGGCCAACGTAGATATATGGAGACTTTTTCAGCTTATGCCCGCCAGTTTATTGGAAACCTTGAAAGGCCTGATGTTGATGAAATAACCGGACTAAGTCCCGTTATCGCGATAGAACAGAAGTCTACATCACGTAATCCGCGCTCCACAGTTGGAACCATCACTGAAATATACGATTTCCTGAGGTTATTGTTTGCGCGCACTTCTACAGCTTATTCGTCGGTTACCGGGCTTAAGCTGATTAAATATACCGAAGAACAGATACTTGGTCAGATTTATAATGACTTCCGGAGTAAGGAAGTTTTAGTACTCTCCCCTCTCGTTAAAGGACGGAAAGGACATTACAGGGAATTATTTGAGCAATATCGTAAGCAGGGTTTCCTGCGGATCAGGGTAGATGGTGAATTGTGCGAACTAACTTTCGGTATGCAGATTGACCGTTACAAAACACATGATATTGAACTGGTAGTAGATAAAGTAACCGTTAATGAAAAGTCAGAGCAACGGATTAAGTCTTCCGTACAAACTGCTCTCCGGCATGGTAAGGGATTGCTTATGGTAATGGATCCGTTAACCGGGAAGTATTGTTATTTAAGTAAAAACCTGATGGATCCTTCAACAGGTACAGCAATTGAAGAGCCGGAGCCTAACTCATTCTCCTTCAATTCACCTTATGGTGCTTGCCCTCAGTGTAACGGTTTAGGTACTATTACTGAAATTGATTTAAAAAAAATAATTCCTGATCCAAAAAAGAGTATTAAAAAAGGAGGGATTGCTCCTTTAGGCGAAGGAAAAAGCACCTGGATATTCCGTCAAATTGAAGCTATGGGTGAAAAGTATGGGTTCAATCTTGATACTCCCGTTGAAGATATCCCTGAACACGCCATAAACTCCATTTTATATGGAAGCGATGAAATACTCAAAATAAAGAATGAATACCTGGGAGTTACTTCTTCTTACACCTTAAACTTTGAAGGAATCATAAACTTTATTGACAACCAACTTAATGAATCATCTACCGGCAGTCGTACGTGGGCCGGTAGTTTTACCAATATTGTCGAATGCCCTTCATGTAAAGGTGCCAGGTTAAAAAAAGAATCTCTTAATTTCATTATCGATGGGAAGAATATAGCTGACCTGGCCGCAATGGAATTAACAGCACTTAATGACTGGTTTGCACAATCACATTATAACGATGATACCCGTAATGAAACAATTGCACATGATATTATCCACGAAATACAAAACCGCTTAAAGTTCCTTTTAGATGTAGGATTGGAATATCTCGCCCTTAACCGGTCGGCGGGGAGTTTATCAGGAGGTGAGGCACAGCGTATCAGGCTTGCCACTCAAATTGGCTCGAAACTAATAGGTGTGCTGTATATACTTGATGAACCCAGCATTGGGCTGCATCAACGCGATAACCGACGCTTGATACAAGCACTTAAGGATTTGCGTGATATTGGCAATTCTGTTATCGTTGTTGAACACGATAAGGATATGATTCTGGCGGCTGACTATATAATTGATGTAGGCCCCGGAGCAGGTAAACACGGGGGTAAAATTGTAGCAGCAGGCACTCCTGAACAGTTGCTCACACAAAATACACTTACCTGCCAGTATCTCAAAGGCACTAAGCGGATACCCGTTCCTCTGAAAAGGAGGACATCGAACGGTAAAATGCTTGTTATTGAGGGAGCTACCGGAAATAATCTAAAAAATGTGACACTCAAACTGCCTCTCGGGTTATTTATTTGCATTACCGGAGTGTCAGGAAGTGGGAAATCATCATTGATCAATGAAACACTATACCCGATACTCAGCCAGCATTTTTATCATTCCAATAAGAAACCACTCCCCTATAAAAAGATCAAAGGGCTTGAGCACCTCGATAAGGTAATAGAAATTGACCAATCGCCCATTGGCCGTACGCCTCGTTCAAACCCGGCAACGTATACAGGGGTATTTGATGACATCAGGAAACTATATACGGCTCTTCCTGAAGCAAAGATAAGGGGCTACAAACCGGGCAGATTTTCCTTTAACGTAAAGGGTGGCAGGTGTGAAACATGCAGAGGTGCAGGTGTTAAAGTGATAGAGATGAATTTCCTGCCTGATGTGCATGTATTGTGTGAAACCTGTTATGGCAAACGCTATAATCCTGAAACTTTAGAAGTAAGGTATAAAGGCAAGTCTATTAACGACATACTTAACCTGACCATCAACCAGGCAGTTGATTTCTTTGAAAACATTCCCTCCATACTACAAAAAATACGCACCCTTAAAGAGGTGGGGTTAGGTTACATTACGCTCGGGCAACAATCAACAACACTTTCAGGTGGTGAAGCTCAGCGTGTTAAACTAGCAACTGAACTTTCCAGAAAAGATACCGGCAAAACAATTTATATTCTTGATGAGCCTACTACAGGATTACATTTTGAGGATGTAAACGTGCTCCTTAATGTACTTCACCAGTTGGTTGACAGAGGAAATACAGTTTTGGTGATTGAACACAATATGGAAGTCATAAAAGTAGCCGATTATATTATCGACCTTGGACCTGAAGGGGGCCGAAAAGGTGGATTAATTATAGCTGAGGGAACACCAGAAGAAATTTTATATGATACAAATAACTCTACTGCTCAATATCTTAGGGAAGAATTGACCTTGTAATAATCGCTATTTTAAATCTTTTAACTATTTTATTTTGAATGTGTATGGGAAATGTATTATATTTACACCCTGTTTATAAAATTATTGCTTAATCACAATATAATCAATGCATACTTTAGGAATTAACGAAGAAGACAGAATTAGAGAGGCAATTACTCCCAAGAGTTGGAATGAAATCATGACTAGTGATTCATGGGAAGTTTTTAAAATAATGTCGGAGTTTGTTGAAGGTTTTCAGAAATTAGGTCGTATTGGTCCGTGTGTTTCTATTTTTGGATCTGCACGTACACAATCTTCCAACAAATTTTACAAGTTAGCGGAAGAAGTTGCATATTTGCTTACTAAAAAAGGATTTGGCGTTATTTCAGGCGGTGGCCCCGGAATTATGGAGGCTGCTAATAAAGGAGCTCACTTTGGTGGTGGCAGGTCAGTTGGTTTAAATATTGAATTGCCCAAGGAACAAGGCTCAAACTCTTTTATTGATCCTGATAAATTGATTTCATTTGATTTCTTCTTTGTCAGGAAGGTAATGTTTATGAAATATTCACAGGGTTATATAGTTTTACCCGGTGGATTTGGTACAATGGATGAATTGTTTGAAGCCATTACCCTTGTTCAAACTCATAAATCGGTAAGGTTTCCTATTGTCCTCGTATCTAGAGAATATTGGAGCGGATTATTAGATTGGATTCATAATAGAATGCTTGCAGAAATGAATATCAATGCAATTGATCTTGATATTTTTTCAGTAGTTGACACTGCTGAAGAAGCAGTTGAGATCATTGAAACATACTATAATAAATACGCATTAAAACCAAATTTTTAAGACTGGCCGGGAATCCAGGCTTATGTTTTTTTATTAAAATCATAAACTAAAAGTCATGACATCATTAAAGCTGATTCAATTGAATTTCGAAACTGGTGGATACAATCTGTTAGCCAGAGTAACAATTAACGGGAAACCTGCACTTCTCATGGTCGATACCGGATCACCTAATACGGTCCTTGATACTGACCATTTGCAAAAGTTTGTAAGTCAAACAGAACTTAAGCGTAATTCACGCCGTAATCTCACAACGCCTAACTCAAGCGTTTACAGCTATGTTGCTACTATTGAAACTCTTGAAATTGGTTCAATAGTAATTAAGGATTACAAAGCTACCGCTGTTGATTTAGGCAACATCAATCGTTTATTCCGTGGTATGGGCAATCCCCAAATTGACGGTTTGCTTGGGTGTGACTTATTACGTCACTGCAAAGCTACTTTGAATTTCGAAAACAGAACCCTTGAATTGGGCAATTTAGAGGAACCTAAAGAAGCTGCTAAAAATGCTATTATTGAATAATCAAATACTTTTATGGAGTAATAATTAGTTTACTCGTTAAAATGTCATTTGAATTTCCTTGTTGAGAAGCGGTAACAATATACAACCCGCTTCTCAATTTTTTTATATCGAAGGTTATTCTGTTAGCCGATGGTGTAAACTTTGTATAAACCTTCATCCCAAAAGAGTTATATATTTCAATATTCCAATTCCCTTTTAAAGGCAGCTCTATGGTTACCTTTCCGTTAGATGGATTAGGATATAAGTTAATGGAGCGTGGCATGCCCTCCATTTCTTCAAACGCTGACGGTTCCGGTGTCACTCCTTTCATCATTACTATTCCTCCGCCGTAATTACCTATAGCCAGTTCAGGATATCCATCATAATTCAAATCACTTAGAGCACATGATGTACGTATCCCTGCATTTAGGGGTTCAAACACATCATTATGCTTTGCAATAAATACACCTTCAGGGTCACTTAATAAATCAGGATAATAAAATATTTTACCTGATTCAGAGCCTACCAACATCTTAAGTTTGCCGTTTTTATCATTGAAGAAACAAGGCACACTGTAGCCTGTATACGATTGTGTTGAATCAGTTACATTTACATGACCATAATGGTTGGTTACAAGTGAAAACTGGGGAACAGTGTTGGTTCCATTATTCAGAAACAGGCTTAACTTACCGGTTCGGTCTCCGGTAACTATATCAATCTTTCCATCCGAGTTAATATCAGTGAAAGCCGGTGTGCAAAATGTACCGTTTGTTTCAACAGGTATAATCACAGGGTCTGAAAATAATGGAACATCATTTATGAATCCTGTATTGATAAGTAATCGTAGCGAATGATCACTGCTTCCAATAAGCATATCAAGCAAACCATCATTATTTACATCCCCTATTGCAGGGTAAATGCCAACCAAGTCAAGATTTGATAATCCGGCAACATCCCTGGTTATAAGAGTGAACTGAGGGCTGCTTTGTGTGCCTGTGTTTTTATAGAGGCTGATACTCGAAACATACCGACATTGAAATTGTCCATACTGATTATAGAAACTGGTATCCATCCGTCCATAATTACTGACAAGAAGGTCAGTCAGACCATCATTGGTAAATTTCACAAAAACAGGATACCCTCCTAATCCTTCATCTATCATTTCATCCTGCAAAAATGACTTAGTGAGTAAATTGAATTCACCGGTCGGTGCAATGTTGTATAGCCAAACGCTCTCTTCACCTGCTGCTCTAAGTAGTCCGGGATCAAAAGGTGAAATAATAATATTCTGTACATTATCATGGTACACGTCCATGAGCCCAATAGCAGGGAATGACGGCACCCTAATTGGGTAATTAGTTGGGAATGAATCAATTTGTTGAACCATATGCGCATGCATATTATCTGCTCCGTTAATCAATACTTTTATGTTAGAGAAATCAACATCACCTAATAACAGGTCAAGCTTTTTATCCTGATTAATATCCAATAAACGCAATGTTGATCCGGTATGGCGATCATCATCGCGTTTTGACAAATCAAGACAAGTATCCAATATCAATTGATTAGATGCAGCATCTTCAGCAAACTGTCCCCAGCAATAATCAACTTTATGGTAAAGCAATGAATCAGCGTTCCCATATGTTTCAACCGACATATTTTGGTGCAATTCAACAAAAGATCCTAACCCCCAAAAAGTCAGTATATCGAGATCTCCATCGTTATCCATATCCATAATTGACGGATAATCAACATTCGTAACTAACAGGTTGGTAAAAGTATTACCCTGTAAGGATTTAATAAAAGGATAAGAAGCTTTTTCAAACCTTATAAATTCACTTGAAGTATTCCGATAAACCATGATACCACCCGGGGTATAAGTAAAAATATCAGGTTTATGGTCACCATTGTAGTCACATAATTGAAATGTATGAAGGATTTTAGGGAAAAACTTTCTATAGGAAGGAACATATTCATAGTAAGGATCAGCAGTTTTATGAAAAAGGAAAGGAAGCAGCCTGTTCCCGTGACGGTCAAATGCCACAATATCAGTTACCCCGTCATTATTCAAATCAATTTCACCAAATTGCACATTATTTAGTCCACCAATCCAAGGATTCCTTATCTTTACGCTATCAATAATAACCTCTAAGTGGTTCCAGTATTCAAATCCGAAATCGTTAAGGGTTTGGGATGAAGTACTTAGAGAAATAATTGATAAGGCAAATAATAAATTTAATTTGTGCAAAGAGTAGCTATGGATCATTTAAATACTTTTTTAACCATGTAAAGGTAAAACTTTAGTAGTTTAAGTACAATTATATCGTTAATATAGGGTTTTAAGTATCAAAACATTCAATCTTTTGGGATCCAAAATAACGATAAAAAAAACTTAAAAGGTTAAATTGGGAAATTCTGATAGTTATTCTATATTTGCACTCTCAAAAATAAGTCTATTTAATTATTAATCTATCCACCACATGCAGAATAAAGGTGCTATTAAATTCTTCGCAATTGCTATGGCAATTGTGTGCCTTTTTCAGCTTTCATTCACATTCTTTGCTAAAAGGGTTGAGAGTAAAGCCAGGAAATTTGCCAATAATGAGGTTGCTGTAAAACAGGCAAAAGAGTTAGCAAAAGGTAATTCAGCTCTTGA
>JBAXYX010000132.1:0-6847 GCA_041670625.1 Lentimicrobiaceae bacterium
AAATTTGATCCTGGTCACATCCTCCTGTAATCCATCTCCAATTCAGGTCATACCCACCTGTAATCTAAATTCAGTAACCGTTATAACCCATTGCTATCTAAATTTGATCCCGGTTACATTCTCCTGCAATCCATCTTCAATTCAGGTCATACCCTCCTGCATTCAAAAATCAGCACCGTGACAATGAAAGTCTGGTAAATCAGAAAAGGCAAATCAGTGCTTCTATTCCGCTTAATTAAGTAAGAGTTTAACATATTTTGACACCATTAGTACCCTCATTCAAAATGATTTTTGTATTTTTGCAATTGTAACAATATCCTAAGGGAATGTAGAGATTTTTAAATACTTAAAAAAGAGGAGGGATCAAATGATTGAGACCATTAAAATAGGTACGCTTAAGTGGCATCACATACTTGACCCCACCGAAGAGGATTTACAATTTCTAAAAGATGAATTCCATTTCCACCCACTGGATATTGAAGACTGCCGTAGCCGTACTAATCAACGACCCAAGATTGACATTTACGACGATTACTACTTTCTGATACTACATTTCCCTTATTTCGACCGCTGGAACCGTTTCCTTAAAACTAAGGAAGTAAAGATATTTTGGGGTAGCGATTATATAATCACTATCGGCAAGTCACATTGGGTGGTCAAGAACCTGTTCAATAGTGCCAGAGAATCAGAAGATATTTACCAGGTTCGCCAGGTGGGTACCAGTGATGCCCTGTTATACAAAATTCTGGAACATCTGATGCTTGAATGCTTCTCACTGCTCAGCAAATTAGGGGTTGAAGTGGACCTGATTAACCGTGATTTGTTTAGTAAAAAAGCGGAAAAAACCATTGAACGTATTTCACTTACCCGAAAAAATATCATTCTGGTTAACACCATATTTAAACCTCAACTCCGACTGTTCCACAAATTTGAATCCGGTGAAATTGAAGGATACGCTGAGAACATGGAAGATTACTGGGGCAATATCCTCGACTATTACCAGAAAATGTGGGATATGACTGAAGATTACCAGGAAATTATTGAAGGCCTTTCAAAAACGTTTGATTCATTGCAAACCAACCGCACCAATGAAATTATGAAGGTGCTGACCTTGATATCGTCCATTTTACTCCCATTAACATTTATAGCGAGTCTATATGGTATGAACATCGGGTTACCATTTCAAAATGAATCCTATTCATTCAAACTGTTAATACTATTTATGGTATTATTGGCGGGAAGTATGGTATTCCTTTTCAAGAAGAAGAAATGGATGTAGCCAACCCATACCTTTGGCATGGTTGGAACAACTAAACAGCCGGTTTCCGGCTTTAGTCCCATACATTAATAAGGAGAGAATTTAAGTAATTAAGCGTGATCTTAAAAAGGCTTGAAACCTATGATTTCGCGTACTTCCCTTATGGTTTTGGAAGCACTTTCATGCGCTTTATCACGGCCCATTTTCACAATCTTACCAAGGTAATCGTCGTCAGATTCCAGTTGTTTGATCTTTTCTCTGAAAGGCTCGGTAAATAAGACTATATCCTCAGCCAGTTGCTTTTTCATGTCACCGTAACGGATCTGGCAATTATTATAAGCATCCTCAAAGAAAGTGGTTGTTTCAGGTTTCGACATAACCTTCATCAGATAGAAGATATTTTCAATGGCCTGTGATTTAGGTTGATTTGGAATGGTTGGCCCGACGTCAGTAACGGCTTTCATGACCTTTTTACGAATCATGTCGGCTTCATCACCCAGAAAAATAGCGTTGCCCTCCCCTTCTGATTTGCCCATCTTGGTGCTTCCGTCAAGTCCCGGTATTTTCACCAGTTCTTCACCAAAGTTATAAGCAACAGGTTCAGGGAAATAATCTATCTGATATAACCTGTTAAAACGATTTGCAAAAGTGCGGGTCATTTCAAGATGTTGTTCCTGATCTTTCCCAACGGGGACCTTTTGAGCTTTGTGAATGATGATATCGGCTGCCATCAGGGTAGGATAAGTCAACAACCCCGCATTAATATTATCCGGCTGAACCCGCGCTTTTTCTTTAAATGAAGCAACTCTTTCAAGTTCACCTTTATAGGCATTCATGTTTAAAAACATGTAAAGCTCGGTTACTTCAGGTACATCACTTTGTAAATAAAGCGTAGCAACTTCCGGGTCTAAACCGGCAGCCAGGTAATTAATCAGAATGCTTTTTACATTACCGTGTAAATCAGACGGTGTGGGATGAGTAGTAAGTGAATGATAGTCAGCAATAAAAAAAAAGCAATTATTGGTTGACTGCATCTTGCAAAAATTACGCAGCGCACCAAAATAATTTCCTAAATGAAGTTTGCCCGTTGGCCTTATTCCACTTACTACAGTATCCATTAGTTAAATAGTTCTTAAAAATTACATTTTGATCTCATCATCCATTTTATTGAAGAAATGGTACTCCAGTAAGGTATACGAAGCCATTGGTTTGAGCCGTATCCACCTGTGGTACTTAATGAACCATTTCATTCGAATAGAATATAAACCTTTGGTGAGGAATGCGTGTATGTATGGATGAAGAGCAATTTTAATAAATTGTTCATTCTGGTCCTGAGTAAGGTACCTGATATTGTTTTCAATCTGGTCAACAAGGATAATGGTAGGTTTTACTTCGCCTGTACCACCACACGAAGGGCATTTCTCAAGAATCGAAACATTCATTTCAGGTCTTACCCTTTGCCGGGTAATCTGAACCAATCCAAATTTACTTGGTGGAAGGATGGTATGCTTTGCATGATCAGGAGCCATTTCATCCTTCAGTTTCTCGGTTAGTTTACGGCGGTTGATGCCCTCATGCATATCAATGAAGTCAACCACGATAATACCACCCATATCGCGCAGCCTCAACTGGCGGGCAATTTCAGTAGCAGCTTCCAGGTTCACAGCCAGGGCGTTCATTTCCTGTGATACTTCCGAGTTTACCCGGTGACCACTGTTTACATCAATAACGTGTAAGGCTTCAGTATGCTCAATGATAAGGTAAACGCCACTCTTAATAGTAATTATTTTACCAAAGGAGTTCTTGATTTGTTTATCGACTCCAAAATTCTCGAAAATCGGAACTTTACCTTTGTATAGCTTTAAGATGTCGAGTTTATCAGGGGCAATAGTCTTGATATATGACTTTACCTCTTCAAAAATACCCGGATCATCAACATGAATATTATTAAAAGATTCGTTTAACAGATCACGAAGAATGGCAGTAGTCCGGTCAATTTCGCTCAGAATTCTTTGAGGGGCTTTCGCACCGCTGAGTTTGGCCACACAAGCATCCCATTTAGCAACCAGGCTGCGCAGATCAGCATCAAGGTCAGCTACTTTTTTATTTTCAGCAACTGTGCGAATAATAACACCAAAGTTTCTGGGTTTAATGCTTGTGATCAGTCGTTTTAAACGATTACGCTCATCCAGGCTTTTAATTTTTTGTGATACTGAAACCCTTTGTGAAAAGGGAACCAATACGAGGTATCGACCTGCAAAAGAGATTTCGGAAGAGACCCTCGGCCCTTTGGTCGAGATAGGTTCTTTAGCAATCTGAATGAGAACTTGTTGGTTTGGAGTTAAAACAGAACTTATCTTACCGGTTTTATCTATATCCTGTTCAGGTACAAAATCCTGAATGGAAGGCATATCAGGACGAGCGGTCAGATATATTTTAAGAAGTTTATTAAGGGTGTTAACCTGAGGCCCCAGGTCGAGGTAATGTAAAAAAGCGTCTTTTTCGTAACCTACATCAACGAATGCCGCATTCAGTCCCGGCATTATTTTTTTCACTCTGCCAAGGTACACATCACCTACTGCAAAGTTGCTGTTAGTCTTTTCGTTATTAAGTTCAACCAGAACTTTATCTTCCAGTAAAGCAATACTTACTTCGGAGGGTTCTGCATTAATAATCAGTTCTTTATTCAATCCTCTGATGTTTAGATATTATATATAGAGGCAGGCAAACAAAGCTATGCTTTATGAGTAGCCATTATACAAAGGAATAATTCCATCACATGCCCCACTGAAATAGATCAATAAAGCATGTGATGGTTTTTCCCCGTACACAAGAAAAAATTTATTTCTTTTTATGCCTATTCTTCCGCAAACGTTTTTTCCGTTTGTGGGTAGCCATTTTGTGTCTCTTTCTTTTTTTTCCGCTTGGCATGATTAATATATATTAGATTTTAACAATTTTTATTGAACCTTGTTTTTAACATCAAAAACAAAAGTTTTAGCAGGTTTAAATGCAGGAATATAATGTGCGGGAATTATGATAGTAGTATTTTTGGAAATATTACGACCAGTTTTCTCTGCTCTCTTCTTTGTAGTGAAACTGCCAAATCCTCTTAAATAAACGCTTTCACCTTTAACTAATGAAGTCTTGACTGATTCCATGAATGCCTCGATGGTCTGTTGTACGGCAACTTTTTCAAGATTGGTCTTATTTGCAATTTCTGCTACAATTTCTGCCTTTGTCATGTTGGTTATAATTTTTTAATGTTTTGATAATAAATTTTTTAACGGGCTGCAAATATAAAAGAATTTAAGACAATAATAAAATTTAAGGATTTTTTTAACCTCAAATACCTCAATTTTAGCTAATTCACTTTCAATAATTTCATAATTGGCCATATAAACAACCAGATCTGGATTCCCAGTATCTCAATTTTTTCTTAAGCAGAATTTAATAGAGAAACTTCCCCTTTCGAAAGTATAACATTGCCCTTTGTGACAATACCAGGCTTAGAATGAACAAAGGTACAATTTATTTTTGTTAACATTGTAACGATCAACCATTAAAATGTTTAAAAAAATTGTGTCCGGCTAAAGCGGATTATACTTACAACATAAGGATAATGCCTATTTTTACCCGGATTTGTGAGAATAATGCAGCACTAAGTCACCTTATATAATGAGCTTTCAGGAAAAAATACTGGATTGGTATTCCCTTTACAAACGAACACTGCCCTGGCGTGAAATTGATGACCCATATAAGGTGTGGGTATCTGAAATCATTCTTCAGCAAACCCGGGTGGATCAGGGTACTCCTTATTATTACAGGTTTCTTGAAACGTTCCCTGACGTGCGGTCATTAGCTGATGCTTCAGAGCAATCAGTATTGAATGTGTGGAAAGGACTTGGGTATTATTCCCGTGCAAGGAATATGCACCTCACGGCCCAAAAGGTGGTAGAAGTTTTTTATGGTGTTTTCCCGAAAGATTATCATACCCTGATCAAATTAAAGGGAATAGGGGCCTATACCGCAGCAGCCATTGCTTCAAGGTGCAATAATGAAAAGATTGCCGCTATCGACGGGAATGTCAACAGGGTTATTGCACGATATTTTGGCGTTTCAGATGATCATGATAAACCCACTGCAAAAGTGAAAATTGCCTTGATCTCCAATCAATTGATTCCTGATAACCATCCCGGTGATTACAACCAGGCAGTAATGGAATATGGGGCCATGGTATGTACTCCGGCGTTACCCAAGTGCGATACCTGCATATTTCAGCAAGAATGTTATGCTTTACAGAACGACCAGATTTCAAAGTTACCAACCCCAAAGAATAAAATTCAGATACGTATCCGTTACTTTAATTATTTACACCTGATGGCCCCTGATGGCAGGGTAGCTTTAAATAAACGTGTTGGTAATGATATCTGGAAAAATTTGTGGGACTTCCCGCTTATAGAAGCAGAGAGATTATTTGATGCCAATGAATTGGAAAATTCAGAAAAGCTGAAAACCATAACTGCTAACATTACAGGCTGTGCAAATGTGAAGGATTATATTTATAAACTTTCTCATCAAACCTTGAATGTACGCTTTTTTACCTATTATTTGTCTGATTTGCCCGAAATGGCCGGTACAGAACTTGTTTGGGTTAATCCTGATACAGACAAGGTTCCTGTACCACGGCTAATTGAAAAGTTTTTGTTAAGAAACGATATTTTTTTTGAATAGAAATTAAAATGACTGTAAATTTGTATAATACAATTTAACCAATTTAAATAAAGTAAGTCATGGCAAGAGGAGTAAACAAAGTAATTTTAATTGGAAATCTGGGCAAGGATCCTGAGGTATTTAATTTTGAAACGGGTGTTAAGAAAGTGACTTTTTCTTTAGCCACCACAGAGATTTACCGTAACAGAGAAGGACAGGATGTAGAACAAACGGAATGGCATAATATAGTAGTTTGGCGCAGTTTGGCAGATATTGCTGAGAAATTCCTTCGTAAAGGTTCGCAAGTATATATTGAAGGTCGGATTCGGTATAGAACGTATGAAAAAGACGGTCAGAAAAAGTATATCACTGATATTGAAGCAGATAATATCAATATGCTTGGGGCCCGCCATAACAATGAAGGCACGCCGGGTTATGAGCAAAATGCAACACCTTCAACTACTGCTCCCATAATTACTCCTGATACTGACGATCTGCCATTTTAATACAAATAAAAAAGCAACTTTACCCGGATTGAGATTGACCTCTATCCGGGTGAAGTTGCTTTTGTTTTAATCAATACTCTTAAATAACCTTTTACTATTTCTTCACACTCAGCTTTTTAGGAATAGGGCTGGTATGAATACTTTCAGAACGCAAAGTATGTTATGCCCTCTTACAATGCAGTAAGCACTTTTGCTCATTCGCATAAGCCGGTCACTTTACCTTTCCATCAAGAATAGTTGATCCATATTCGTAACAAGTTCCTTAATCACCATTACAAAAATCGTTGATCATCAGTAACAGGTTCCCTGATCACCATTACGTAATCAGTTGATCATCAGTAACAGGTTCCTTGATCATAGATACGAAATC
>JBAXYX010000133.1:0-6806 GCA_041670625.1 Lentimicrobiaceae bacterium
AGCTGATCCTGATGTGAAAACATTTGAGAATGGTAAGGTAATGGCAAGGATGTCCCTTGCAACGAATGAAGCAAAAAAGGTTAACGGGCGTAATTCTGTTATGACCCAGTGGCATCAACTGATTGTGTGGGGAAAACTGGCTGAGATCTGCGGCAAGTACCTGCAAAAAGGCGGAGAGATCGCCGTCGACGGTCGCCTCGCGTACCGCAGTTATACCGATAAGGAAGGCATCAGCCGCATGAGTACCGAAATTACGGTGAATGATATGCTGATGATTTCAGGAAAGCAAGCGGTTTAATACCGGAATTTAGAAAGGGAAGGATCACACAGCTTTTATATTAAAGGTGCTCCGGCAATTCCCGGTTCTGAATCAGGATTAATGATGGATTATTTAGGAGTTAATGATGGAATAAAACGATTGAATGAATCAAACAAAAAAGAAACACTTAAAGACTAAGCAAAATGAATAATCTAAGAAACAGGGTGATGTTAATTGGCCGTTTAGGGAAAGAACCGGAAGTAAGAACACTGGAAAACAACAAGAAGGTGGTGCGCATGTCACTCGCTACCGATGATGGCTATATCGACAAAGAAGGACAGAAAGTGAAAAGTACGGAATGGCATAACCTGGTGGTTTGGGGTAACGGCCTGTGTGATATCTGTGAGAAATACCTGACCAAGGGCAAAGAAATCGCGGTGGAAGGGAAGATCACTTATCATAATTGGGACGATAAGGATGGTAAAACCCACTACGATACGGAAATTAATGTCAGTAACCTTTTGTTCATAGGGGCCAAGGGTAATTAGTTGATTTCGGTAATAACACAAAGGCCGCTGATTGGGAGCGGCCTTTGTGCTGTTATGACCTACTGGTGATAACATTACTCCAGTTCCTTTGATGTTCTTAAGTGCGTGAGTGATTACACTTTTAGAATACCTTTATTTAACCTCAATGGTTTCCTCAGGTTTTTTTTCGTCAAGGGCAAGGTTGATAACATCAATCATTTGTTCAACATAATGGAAGGTTAATCCCTTAAGGTAAACAGGTTTAATTTCTTCAATGTCCTTAAGGTTATCCTTTGGAAGAATAATATCTTTAATACCGGAACGCTTGGCAGCCAGTATTTTTTCTTTGATTCCTCCAACAGGTAACACCTTGCCACGTAAGGTGATTTCACCGGTCATTGCTAACTTGGCTTTTACCCCCCGGTGAGTATATAATGAAGCGAGTGCTGTGAAAATAGTAATACCGGCTGATGGACCATCTTTAGGTGTAGCACCTTCAGGAACATGGATATGAACATTCCATTTCTCGAACATTTCAGGATCAATATTCAGGAGATTACTTTTTGATTTAAGGTACTCAAAAGCCAAAGTAGCTGACTCCTTCATCACATCACCTAAGTTACCGGTTATTCCATAAGTACCTGTTCCCCGACTAAGGCTTGTTTCAATAAAAAGGATCTCTCCTCCTACCGGTGTCCATGCAAGCCCTGTTACAACGCCCGGGTCATGAAGTTCATAGTCAGTATCGTGCTTAAATTTTGAGGAACCTAATATCTTTGTAAGGTCATCCTCCGTAACTTTCAGGTTATAAGGATCACCGGTAACGATGAATCTGACCTGATGCCTGATTACTTTCGCAATATTCTTTTCAAGGGATCTAACGCCTGATTCACGGGTGTAGTTATCAATAATTGATTGAATAATCTTCTTGGAGAACTCTAATTGTTCAGGCATAACACCATGCTCTGACAGTTGTTTAGGAACAAGATGCCTGCGCGCTATTTCAATCTTTTCTTCAAGCAAATAACCATTAATCTCAATTACTTCCATACGATCACGTAAGGCAGGGTGAACGGTTGCCATATTGTTAGCAGTAGCAATAAACATGACTTTTGAAAGGTCATATTCCATTTCTACGAAGTTGTCGTAAAAAGTACTGTTTTGTTCAGGGTCCAATACTTCAAGCAATGCTGCTGACGGATCACCATTAATATTTGCGCCTATTACTTTATCAATTTCATCAAGTACAAACACAGGGTTTGAAGCTTTAGCTTTACGGATACTCTGTAAAATTCTTCCCGGCATAGCTCCTATATAGGTCTTGCGGTGCCCCCTGATTTCTGCTTCATCACGTAATCCACCCAACGACATACGGATATATTGACGGTTTACTGCTCTGGCTATTGATTTACCCAATGAGGTTTTACCAACCCCCGGAGGTCCATATAAGCATAAGATTGGCGACTTCAAATCTCCCTTAAGCTTCAGAACAGCCAGGTATTCAATAATCCTTTCCTTGACTGACTCTAGTCCATAATGATCTTTATCAAGTATTTTCTGAGCTCTTTTAAGGTCAAAATTATCTTCAGTGCATTCATTCCATGGGAGATCAATTAAAACGTCAAGGTAATTCAGTTGCATAGAATATTCCATAGCAGCGGGATTCATCCTTTGAAGTTTTGACAATTCCTTTTCGAAGGTTTCTGCCACATTGGCAGGCCATTGCTTTTTAGCTGCTTTTTGTGACAATTCAGTCAAATCCTGCGTATGCGGATTATCGCCCAACTCTTCCTGTATGGTCTTAAGTTGTTGGTTAAGCAGATAATCACGTTGTTGTTTATCTAAATCAACTTTTACCTTACTCTGTATCTGGTTTTTAAGCTCAATAATCTGTATTTCTTTAGTAAGTAAACCCAGTACCGTGTTAGCCCGCTCAATTAAACCATCCACATTCAATAACATTTGTTTTTCTTCCAACGAAATGTTAAGGTTTGATGCAATGAAATTAACCAGAAATACCGGGCTTTCAATGTTTTTAATCGCAAATACGCTGTCGGATGGCAGGTTAGGCGACAGGTTGATAATTTGAATTGCCAGATCCTTAATGGAGGACATTAATGCATTGAACTTCTTATCTTTGGGTGCCTGTTTAGCTATTTCAAAAGGAACAACTTTAGCGGTTAAATAAGGTTCTTCCTGTACCATTGCCTCCATACGGAATCTCTTCTTGCCCTGAATGATTGCAGTTGTACTGCCATCAGGCATTTGTAGAATTTTTATGATGTAAGCAATCGTTCCTATTTCATTTAAGTCAGCAAAAGATGGATCTTCTACTTCAAAATCCTTCTGAGCAACTGCACCTATAATCCTGTCACCCTTATAATAGTCCTTTATTAACTTTATGGATTTATCTCTTCCTACGGTAATTGGAATAACTACTCCCGGAAAAAGTACAGTATTTCTTAACGGTAAAATTGGCAGTATTTCAGGCACTATTTCAGCATTCATCTGTTCCTCATCTTCACTTGAAAGCAAGGGAATAAAATCTGAATCTTTCTCTATCAGGTCAGTAAACCTGAATTTATCGTTACTCATATAAAAATTTCTTAGTAATCTTTGTTGTTAAACTTGCCAGGTACTTCTACTTTAGTACTTTTTAATCAGTGTCAAAATTCATGCCGTTGTCATTAAATCTGTGTGACAAAAAGCATCGAAATAACAAGTTAAGTAATAAAAGGTTTAAATTTTCCGGTACTCGTGAGTGCGATTAAAAACGTCTTGTAAAAGTTGCTCATCGATTTCAGTAAATTCAAGATTTCGTCTTTTATAAACTTCTCTGGCAATAGTAGCAGCCTTCGAAGGTTGGAATGTCTGGAAACCTGAAACACCGCCCCATCTGAAGGATGGAATAAAGTTCCTTTGGAAACCTGAACCGAAAACATTTGAACTGACTCCGACAACCGTACCGGTATTAAACATAGTGTTGATACCACATTTGGTATGGTCGCCCATAATTAATCCACAAAATTGTTGATTAGTATCAACAAAGGTTTCATCAGTATAGCTCCACAGCTTGACGGAATCGTAAGTGTTTTTAAGGTTTGAAGTATTGGTATCTGCACCAATGTTGCACCATTCAGCAATGACAGAATTACCCATGAAGCCATCATGTGCTTTATTGGAGTAACCGAATATTACAGAGTTACTAACTTCACCTCCTATTTTTGAGAATGGCCCTATTGTAGTGCCACCATATATTTTAGCGCCCATTTTTACCGTGGCATTATTACAGATTGCAAGGGGGCCCCTCAAGTTACAGCCTTCCATGATGATGGCATCTTTTCCAATATATATGGGACCTTCCGTTGCATTTAAAGTAGAAGCAAGTACCTGGGCACCTTCTTCAATAAATATATTCTCAGGGGCGATAGCAATACAATGGGCAGGCAGAGGCGCTGATTTTCTGTTTTTAGTAATCAGATTATAATCTTGTTTGATAGCCTCGGCATTCTTAACAAATATATCCCACGTATTGACGATTTGTAAACAGTCAATCTCTGTATTTATTTCCTGAACCGCATCTGATTGAGCTTTAAAATCCAATTCATTCAGGTACATGGCCAGTATGGTGTCACCTTTTATTAATGCATGTCCCGGCTCCATTTGACTGATTTCTTTCAAAAGAGCCTTATTAGGACAAATAGCTCCATTAATAATCAGATTATCTTTTTCCTTAACAAGAGGAAACTTCTTTGCAAGGTAACCCTCAGTAAGTGAGGAGGTTTTACAGCCTAACATAAGTTCCCATTTTTCCCGGATGGTCAATATACCAAATCGAATGTCAGCAACCGGCCTCATGAAAGTTAAGGGAAGTAAATTCTTTCTGCGCGATTCATCAAAGAGAACGTAGTTCATAATGGGTAGTTTTAAGTTCAATCCTTATTAATTCCAAAAATAATAAAAAAAGTCCTTTCTGAAAAAGGACTTTTGAAATATTATGAACAAAAATATGGTGAAAAATCTATTCAGCCTTATTCCGGTTTTCGTAATGTTTTTGATATTTTGTATTAAACTTATCAACACGTCCTGCTGTATCAATGAGTTTGATCTTTCCAGTGTAAAACGGATGCGATGTATTTGAAATTTCAAGTTTTATCAGTGGATATTCTTTACCGTCCTCCCATTCAATTGTGTCTTTCGTGGCTACGGTCGATTTTGTCATGAATACATAATCATTCGACATGTCTTTGAAAACAACCAGACGGTAATCTTTGGGGTGAATTTCTTTTTTCATTGATCAGTTTATTTGAATTAATGCCCTGTTTTTACCTATAGTTACCAGGGTTAGCTTTTTAATCAAATATGCATTATACCTGGTAATTTTTGGGACTGCAAAAGTAAGGCTTTTCCCTTTAAAAAAAAACATTTAACTGCTTTTTTTAATTATTATCCTTCACTTTTTCTTTTTACAGCCTTTATCCTTCTTTTCCTTGCTCTTTTTCCAGTCTGTATTTACCGTTCAATTTAACTTTTTAAGGTCTTGATCCTCCGGTTACTTGATATCTTTATAACCCTGACCAACCATTTACCTTATCTTTTGATGGTTTTTGAGCACCATGCTAAATTTCTTTTTCCTGTCAATATTCACCATTTAAACGCTCTTTTCCCAGTCTGTATTTACCTTTCAATTTAACTTTTTAAGGTCTTGATCCTCCGGTTACTTAATATCTTTACAGCTTTTAAGCACTGTACAAAATCATGTTAAAACAGTATTATTTAACATCCCCATAAATTCAATTAACCGCCCTGCATTCCTGTTGAAATTAGTCAGCATCAGACCTGGCCTACTGTTACCAGTGCCTTTTTGTTCAGATAATGGATATAAATGAAGCAACTTGTTATGAATAATATCTTCCTTGTTTTTATATCGCTGAATGCATAACACACTAATAAATCCCGCCTGACTTTGTTGTTCTGTCAGCAATAATGGTCCGTTTTCAACATATTGGATATGGTTGATGATCATGGCCGATTTTCTGTACTCATAATTATTAAAATAGCGGTTATGATTCAAATGGTCAGCATATTGCTTAAAAGCGGGTGTCAACAGGTCAGTGTCATAATCTTCAGGCACAAACAATACCCTGATGTTTTGCTGTGCTCTGCCATAATACATACAGGTCATTTCGGCTATCTTGTTTAGCTGGTCACTACTTTCATTGCCATCAATCAATAAGCTGGCGCCTTTTTGATAAAGCTGTGATGCCGGATACTTCCCAAGATAATCCTTAAGGGTATCACCCAATTCAGTGAAACTAATTACCGCATTTGCACCCTTAATATTGTTTTCAGTAATCGTAATTTGTTCTGATAAACCTGTTAAAAGGCCTACCAGCGAAAATATATCCCTGTCAAGGTGCATCAGTTCATTTGATGGTTTGACCAAGATATGATACCCTGCCTTAGCCATTAAAAGTATTTCAGCAATTCCTTCAACAGGGGCATCTGTTCTGTGCAATACAGCCACCTTTTTATCAGGTACAGTATCGGGTATTTCCATCGCTGCCAACATTTCCAAATCGTCAGCTAACAGTGCCAATGCATGAATCATGTGACCGGCAATGAACCAATTGTTGTACAAAGCAGCGTCAGTAATAACTTTTCGGATCATGCCTTCTGCCTCATCTTGTTCAGGCAGATGATGATAAAAATTATCGGTACTTTTCCTTATAGCGTATGCTAATCTTAAATATTGATCGTTAATTAGTTGATGATTCATCCTTAAGCTGAGTATATTTGCAGCAAAAATAATCCTTTTGAAGGAGTGTTTCATCAATGAGTAGCTATAATAAACCGGCAAACAATCAGAAAGCTTTGAAAAAATTATTATTAATTTTCATGATCCTGCTGAATGTGAATGTATTCGGTCAGTCAAGGGTGACATACTTAGCAGGGCTTCTTGATAGCACACGCAAGGAACGGAGTGATTCACTCAGAGCTGATTTGAATGGTCAGTTTTA
>JBAXYX010000134.1:0-6801 GCA_041670625.1 Lentimicrobiaceae bacterium
GGCTATGGGAATTTACCGGCTATATCTGTTGGTTACTGAAATACATATCGGTGTGATAACTAAACAATCTGCTCAGGTGTTCGGTGTTCTAATGCTCCTGATGTTCTTTTTCTTCCCATATTATAACACCATAGATAAGGTATATAAGCCGCGTGAAGCATCAGTGGGAGCTGAATACAACACGCTAAGTCATTACCTGCAGGAAACGGTTAAGGGTAAACATAATCTGGATGGCTTTAAAGTTTGCCATGACGGGTATACCGGCCACCTTGAATATTATGTGAATAAGCTAAACTCAATGGGTGTAAAAATCACCTTTAATGATCCGTTATCACTTCAAACAGGAGATAAAGTGATCTTTAACTGGGAATCAGTACTAAAAACAATTGAAAGCCATTACGATTTTACTGTTTTGGATAGCTACTATAATGTGAAGGTTATCAGAATTGATGGGCTTAAAACCAATAGAACCGGGAGCATTACTGAAAATTTATTATCAGCACCCGGGACAACAAAATGACAGAGGGTAATAAAAAAAGGCTGTTCGAAAAGAACAGCCCTTTTTTATTACCATACAAGGTTTATGAATTATTTACAATTGCATCCACAATTGTTACCTGATTTTAAAACACCAAGTTCCTTACCAATTTTAGTGAAGGCTTCAACACATTTATCCAGATTAGCGCGAGAATGACCAGCAGAAACCTGAACACGAATACGAGCCTGTCCTTTAGGTACAACCGGATAATAGAAACCGGTTACATAGATACCTTCATCCAGTAAACGGTTAGCCATTTCCTGCGACAGTTTAGCATCGTAAAGCATAACAGCAACGATAGCACTCTGAGTAGGTTTGCAATCAAAACCGGCTTCTACCATCTTTTTACTGAAATAAGCAGTGTTTTCGTGAAGTTTATCAACTAATTCATTGCTTTCATCCATCATTTCAAAAATCTTAATTCCGGCTGCAGCAACCATAGGAGGAATAGAATTTGAGAATAAATAAGGACGTGAACGCTGACGAAGCATACCAATGATTTCTTTTTTACCGGTAGTAAAACCACCAATAGCGCCACCAAATGCTTTACCTAAAGTACCGGTGATAATTTCAATTTTACCACGCAGGTTGTGTAATTCAGTAACACCACGACCGGTTTTACCAACAACACCGGCAGAGTGGCATTCGTCAACCATAACCATTGCGTCATATTTCTGAGCTAAAGCATGAATCTGGTCCATTTTAGCAACATTTCCATCCATAGAGAAAACGCCATCGGTAACGACTAAACGGAAACGCTGTGCCTGTGCAGCCTGTAACTGTTTTTCCAAATCAGCCATATCAGAATTAGCATAACGATAACGAACAGCCTTGCATAAACGTACTCCGTCAATAATAGAAGCATGGTTTAATGAGTCAGAAATAATGGCATCCTGTTCATTTAATAATGGTTCAAAAACACCACCATTGGCATCAAAACAAGCTGCATAAAGGATAGTATCCTCAGTACCAAAGAATTTAGCAATTCTTGCCTCAAGTTCTTTGTGCAAATCCATAGTACCACAGATGAACCTTACTGATGAAAGTCCATAACCGTGAGTATCAAGTCCATGCTTTGCAGCATCAATAAGTTGTTGGTTGTTTGATAAACCAAGATAGTTATTAGCACAGAAGTTTAAAACATCGGCACCACTGTTAACTTTGATTTCTGCTCCCTGTGGAGTGATGATTACCCGCTCATTTTTAAATAAACCGGCTTCTTTAATACCGTCTAGTTCTTTTTGCAGGTAAGCCTGAACGCGTTCGTACATAATTAAACTTTTTTTTATATTAGTGTTGTTGTTCGTTGATTAACAATCGGCAAAGATATTACTTTTGAACAAGTTGTTGATTCTTTTTAACAAATAATTAGTATCGTATGAAATGATTGATAGCCAAATCTTTGCTTTGGGTTTGCTGTTCATTTGAAGCAATTAATTTATTTATTCTTCTTAGTAAAAAATTGTATTTTTGCGGCTCTTACTGTTAATCGATTCACAAAAAAGATAAACCTTCAATCGAACATGAAAAAAATTTTAGTTATTGGTTCAGTGGGCCAGATTGGTTCAGAACTTACTCTTGAACTTCGTAAAAGATATGGTAATGATAACGTTATTGCCGGATACCGCAAAACTAAACCTACCGGCGTTTTGCTTGAGTCAGGCCCTGCAGAAGTAGTGGATGCTACCAATGCTGAACTGATTGTTGATGTTGTTAAAAAATACAAGATTGACACAATTTATAACCTTGCAGCTATTTTATCAGCTGTTGGTGAGAGCAAACCTTTGGCAGCATGGAATGTTGGTATTGGCGGATTAATGAACTGCCTTGAAGTTTCACGTGAGTATAATTGTGCTCTCTTTACCCCAAGTTCTATAGGTGCTTTTGGTGGTGGTACTCCTCTTGACAATACTCCACAGGATACTATTCAAAGGCCTCAAACTATGTATGGTGTTACCAAAGTAACCGGTGAATTATTGAGCGATTATTATCACAGGCGTTTTGGAGTTGACACCCGTTCAGTACGTTTCCCTGGGATTATTTCCAATGTAACATTACCTGGCGGTGGTACTACTGATTACGCTGTTGAAATTTATTATGAAGCAATCCGCAGCGGTAAGTTTACCTGTCCCCTTAAAAAAGGCACTTTCCTTGATATGATGTATATGCCTGATGCCATTAATGCAGCCATTGATCTGATGGAAGCTGATCAGACAAAACTTGTACATCGCAATTCATTCAATGTAAGTTCAATGAGTTTCGACCCTGAAATCATTGCTAATGAAATCAAGAAACACATACCTGCCTTCCAGATGACTTATGAAGTTGAGCCTGTAAAACAAGCTATTGCTGATTCATGGCCTAATAATATGGATGATAGTTGTGCTCGTAAAGAATGGGGCTGGAGCCCTAAATGGAACCTCAGTTCTATGACCGTTGATATGCTTAAAGTTATTGGCGAAAAACACGCTAAGGGACTCATTTAATATTTTTTTCAACTTGCCATTTTTTTTTAAAGCCTCCCCTTAATTACGGGAGGCTTTATTTTTGTATATTAATAGGGTGGACTATAATAGTGTAGACTGTCATTCAAACTTTTAGTTAATTTTGCACTTTATTTTAAACGAACCTGATGAATATTGCAGCTCTTGTTTCGGGCGGGGTGGATAGCTCGGTCATGTTACACTTACTTAAAGAACAAGGCCATGAGCCGGTGATCTTTTATATACTTATTGGTATGAAGGATGCACAAGGCTTTCTAGACTGCCCATCAGAAGAGGATATTGAAATTAATAAATGGCTTGCTCATACATACAAATTAGAGTTGGAGATTGTGAACCTCCAAAATGAGTATTGGGATAGTGTGATTGCCTATACCATTGATGCGGTAAAGAAAGGGCTTACACCCAATCCGGATGTTATGTGCAACAGGCTGATTAAGTTTGGCAGCTTTAACGATAAGTATGGTAAAGATTTCGATTATATAGCCAGCGGCCATTATGCAACCACAACAGAGGTCAATAACACCAAATACCTCGCTACCGCTAAAGATACTTTCAAAGATCAGACCGACTTTCTGGCACAAATCACTTATGAACAATTATCAAAGATAATGTTCCCCATTGGCAATCTTACCAAGCCTGAAGTGCGTAAAATTGCAGCTAATGCGAAGATGCCAAGTGCATTGAGGAAGGATAGCCAGGGAATTTGTTTCCTGGGGAAGGTAAACTATAATGACTTCCTGCGCAAGTATGTTGGTGAAAAAGAAGGCAGGATTGTTGAACTGGAAACAGGCAAGATATTAGGCAAACACAATGGATACTGGTTTCATACCATAGGTCAACGCAAGGGATTAGGTTTATCACAAGGGCCCTGGTTTGTCGTTAAGAAGGATACATCTGATAATGTAATTTATGTTTCAAACGGATATGATCCATTAACACAGTATAGTGATGTCATCAAGCTTAACGGGTTCCATTACATTTCAGGTAACCCGTGGGAAAACCTTACGGAACCCCAACCGGTAATGTTCAAAATCAGGCATACTCCTGATTTTACCAAAGGTACCCTCCATTTTGACAATGGTGAGCTGATCTTACACTCTGATGTGCCGGTTTCAGGAGTAGCTGCGGGTCAGTTTGGCGTATTGTATGACACACAAAATTATATTTGCTACGGAAGTGGTGAAATTGGCCAGCTATAAAAATACCTCGGAAACTACCATCGTGAGTAATTAAAAAACTGACAATGTGGCAAAATGCTAAAATCTGGCCGCTTAAGCTGACCATATTAAGAAAGAATAGCCCTCTTTTTAAGGAAATTTTAATACGATTAGGGACTTGCTGCTAATCCTTTCTTTTACAGCGCCTTAACCTGGTTAATACAATACGCCATTTAATATATAGATATCTACATCTAGTTGTATTACTGTGTATTAGGTAATTCCCAATGGTATTAAATTTCCAACTTGTTGTTTGGTATCCGATAAATTTGTTTCTTTGCACTTCCAAACCAAAAAAAAGTAAAAAACATGTCAGACATTGCAACAAGAGTTAAAGCTATCATAGTAGATAAGCTTGGCGTTGAAGAGAAAGAAGTTACTCCCGAAGCAAGTTTTACAAATGATTTAGGGGCTGATTCTCTCGATACTGTAGAGCTGATCATGGAATTCGAAAAAGAGTTCAATATCGCCATTCCTGATGATCAAGCCGAAAAAATAGGCACTGTTGGTGATGCCGTTGATTACATCGAAAACAATACTAAATAAGGGATTCCCTGAATGAAGTTAAAAAGAGTTGTTGTAACCGGATTAGGCGCTCTTACTCCGTTAGGTAACACCGTACCAGAATTATGGAATGGATTGCTAAACGGGGTAAGCGGAGCTGACCGAATCACTCGGTTTGATGCAAGCAAGTTTAAAACTCAGTTTGCATGCGAAATCAAAGGCTTCGACCCTTTACAGTTTTTTGATAGAAAAGAGGTTCGCAAGTACGACCCTTATGCCCAATACGGCATAATAAGCGCCGACCAGGCAATAGCTGATGCCGGACTTGTAAAAGAGAAAATTGACCTTGAAAGAGTCGGGGTTATTTGGGCATCCGGAATTGGTGGTATATTGACCTTTCAGGATGAAGTAATAGAATTTATGCATGGTGATGGAACCCCCAGGTTTAGTCCATTCTTTATTCCCAAAATGATTGCTGACATTACTGCAGGCCATATTTCTATTAAAAATGGATTCCTCGGGCCAAACTTTGCTACTGTTTCTGCTTGTGCCTCATCAGCGAATGCTATAGTGGATGCATTTAATTACATCAGGCTGGGTAAAGCTGATGCGTTTGTTGCAGGAGGTTCAGAAGCAGCAGTTAATATTGCCAGTGTTGGAGGTTTTAATGCCATGCATGCCCTATCCACCCGTAATGATGATCCAAAAACTGCTTCTCGTCCTTTCGATTTAAATCGTGATGGATTTGTTGTTGGAGAAGGCGCCGGAGCTTTAATTTTGGAAGATCTTGATCATGCAATAGCCAGAGGTGCTAAAATTTACTGTGAAATAGTAGGTACCGGTTTAACTGCCGATGCTTATCATATGACCAGTCCACATCCCGAAGGTGATGGTGCACGAAGAGCTATGAAGCTTGCAGTTGAAGAAGCTGGATTGAAATTAAATGAAATTGATCATATCAATACTCATGGAACCTCTACTTCGCAAGGTGATTATGCTGAAATAAAAGCCATTACTAACTTATTCGGTGAATTCGCACCTGGTATCAACATTAATAGCACCAAATCAATGACTGGTCACTTATTGGGAGCTGCCGGTGCTGTTGAATCAATTGCTTCTATTTTAGCTGTTGTAAATGATATTATTCCTCCAACAATCAACCATTTTACGGATGATCCGGCATTAGGTAATAATCTGAATTTTACATTCAATAAAGCAGTTAAGCGTACTGTGAACACAGCTATTAGCAATACTTTTGGATTTGGTGGTCATAATGCTTCTATTGTCTTTAAAAAATATTCTGTGTAACTGTGTTTAATTCGAATCTAAAACCACTGCGGTTTTATTTCTCTTCAGAAAAGCAGTTGTATCTTGCAATAAAAAATATTTTCGGGTTCTATCCCGAAAATATTTTTTTATATAAATTGGGATTTACTCATAAATCACAAGCAGAAATCTATAACGGTATTAAAGTAAGTAATGAACGCCTTGAATTTTTAGGTGATACGGTTATTAGTACAGTTGTTGCTGATTATCTGTTCAGAATTTTCCCATTAAGAGATGAGGGCTTCCTTACTGAAATGCGCTCCCGCATTGTAAGCCGCGCTACTCTCAATAAACTCTCCCTTAAACTCGGGCTTGATAAGCTTATTATCCATACTCAGAGTGCTAATACCGTTTACCGATCTATTAAAGGTGATGCTTTTGAAGCAATTATTGGTGCGATGTTTCTGGATAAAGGCTTCGAATTTACTCGCAAAGTACTCATTAACCGTATCATTAAAAATCACTTTGACCTAAATGAACTGGCTAATACTGATATTAACTTTAAAAGTAAGCTCATTGCCTGGACTCAACGCGAAAAGAAGAATATTGAATTCGTGGTAATCGATGAAATAGGATCGGGTTATAGCAAACAGTATGTGGTGGAAGTGCATATTGACGATGAGAAAATGGGTATTGGTCAGGATTATTCCATTAAAGCAGCAGAGCAGAATGCAGCCATGAAAGTAGTGGAAAAACTGGGTATCAACGGAAA
>JBAXYX010000135.1:0-6795 GCA_041670625.1 Lentimicrobiaceae bacterium
CATTTGCCCAAGAAAGTGAAAAGAACCTTAAGAAACTGCCCTCCGTTTCCGTAAAAAACCTTAACGGACAAACCATCAACACGGCAGAGTTGACCAACAATGGGAAACCTATGATCGTAAGTTTCTGGGCACTCTGGTGCAAGCCCTGTATCAATGAACTCACTACCATTAGTGATGTTTATGATGATTGGACTGAAGAAACTGGTGTAAAACTGGTAGCTGTTTCTATTGATGATGCACGTTCTACCGCTAAAGTAGGCCCTACGGTAAATGCAAAAGGCTGGCAATATGAAGTATTGGTGGACGCTAACGGTGATTTCAAAAGAGCCATGAATGTTAATATGATCCCTCAAACTTTCCTGCTTAACGGAAATGGTGAAATTGTATGGCAGCATACCTCTTTCAGCGAAGGTAGTGAACTGGAACTTATTGAAATGGTAAAGAAGCTCAATGCCGGGCTGCCTCTCCTATAATGATAGAGTTGAATTATTACAGCCTTTAGAAGTCAATAGCTTAAACCCTAATCAAAAAAGAAATATTACAATTAATGGGAAAAAGATTTATACTAATTTGTGCATCCATGGTGTTCCTGTCGGGCATGGTAAATGCACAAGACCTGCTTTCAGGTAAAGTAAGCGGTAACTTGCAGATCGACGCACAGGTATATAAAGCTGACTCAGCTATTGGCGCCGATGAAGTTAGTGAGAAAATGTTGATGAATTCCTTTGCCAATATCCTCTATACTCAAGGTAGTTTTAATGCCGGCCTTCGTTTTGAATCATACCTGAACCCTATTCTTGGATTTGATAATAGATATAAAGGTACCGGAGTTCCTTACTGGTTTGTTTCATGGCAAAAAGAAAAATTTGGTATCACAGTTGGTAACTTTTATGAGCAATTTGGTAATGGCACAATTTTACGTAGCTATGAGGAACGTAACCTGGGCTATGACAATGCTATCAAAGGAGTAAGAGTTGTTTTCAATCCTTACCGGGGTATAGCCTTAAAAGCACTGGTGGGTACTCAACGCTTTTTTTGGGAAACCGGTCCTGGTATTGTTAGAGGGATCGATGGCGAATTTGCTGTGAACGATATCTTTGACATTACAAATGAATCCATTCCACGACTTACCTTCGGTGGCAGTTTTGTTAGTAAGTATGAAACTTCAAGTGACATACTGGTAGGCGACAATGGCGATCAACTCCTGATTCTGCCTGAAAACGTCGCTGCACTTTCTGGTAGATTTAACCTGAATCATAAAGGTTTTATGCTTGATGGTGAATATGCATACAAGTATAATGATCCTTCGTCAGTCAATAATTTTATTTATAAACCCGGAGAATCATTATTACTACAGGCTTCCTATTCACAAAAGGGATTTGGGGTGATCCTATCAGGTAAAAGAACTGATAACATGAGCTTCAAGTCATCCAGAACAGAAAGTGGGAATTTGCTTGATATCAATTACCTGCCCGCTCTTACCCGTCAGCATGCTTATGCCCTCTCGGCTATGTATCCTTATGCCACACAGCCTAACGGCGAAATGGCCGTACAGGCTCAAGTGAACTATAAAATTAAAAAAGGCTCGTTATTAGGAGGAAAATATGGTACTGACATCGCTGTTAACCTTTCCAGAATTACTTCCATCGAACGCACTCCCATCAATGATTCAACAGCCTTAAATGAAAGTGGGACGCTCGGATATAAGTCTGATTTCTTCGCTTTTGGCGATGAACTCTATTTCCAGGACTTCAACATTGAGATTCAGCATAAATTTAATTCCAGCTTTAAAGCATTAGTTTCATGGGTGAACTTGAAGTACAATATTGATGTTATTGAAGGAGATCCGGGTGATCCTATGGTAAAAGCCAA
Source organism: Lentimicrobiaceae bacterium (assembly GCA_041670625.1). GTDB lineage: Bacteria > Bacteroidota > Bacteroidia > Bacteroidales > Lentimicrobiaceae > Lentimicrobium. The sequence goes on from JBAXYX010000135.1 coordinate 1,873, forward strand.
TATCTTCATTGCTGATGCTACTTATAAGTTTGATCCACGAAATGCAGTGAAATGTGAATTACAACACCTTGGTACGAAGCAGGATGATGGTGACTGGGCACAGGCTCTGATTGAATACACTTTTTCGCCGACATGGTTTTTCACAGTGATGGACCAATACAACTATGGTAATGAAGATAGTGACAAAAAATTTCACTATCCGACTGTTGCTTTGGGTTACACCCAGGATTCCAACCGTTTATCAGTCAGCTATGGTAAACAACGCAAAGGTATAATTTGTGTTGGTGGCGTTTGTCGAACCGTCCCTGCCTCCAACGGACTGACTATCACACTAACAAGTAGTTTCTAATAGTAAACATTATGAAGATGACGTTGAACAAACTTATAAAATACTCGTTTTCATTACTTATTGCAGGAACATTTATGACTTCATGCGACAAAGTAGATGAACCTTTTACAAAGCAGGTCTTTATTGACACTACCCATGTGGAACATCAAAAGCGTGTACTGCTTGAAGACTATACCGGGCATATGTGCACAAATTGTCCTACTGCTGCTGTAATTGCAGAGAAGTTGAAAAATAACTATGGTGATAAACTGGTACTGCTTTCAATACATGCAGGCCCGTTTGCAAATGCACCGGGTGGTGACTTTGCTGATGATTTTACTACTGAAGCCGGCGATGCCTGGGATACTTACTTCGGGATTTCAAATGTGGGTAACCCAAAAGGTATGGTCAATCGTATAGGTTATCCTATACTTGATCATATCCTTGCTCCCGATGGATGGAGCGGTGCGGTATCAAAAGCTCTGAAGGAATCCGCGAAAGTTGATCTTAGAATCACTAATACTTATAATGCTGATACCCGTAAACTAACATCTACTATAGATATTGAATTTGTGGAAACTATTGATGAGAATCTTAAACTGATTGTTGTTCTTTGTGAAAGCGGTATAATTGCGCCACAAAAAAATAATGATAAGACAATAGGTCCAACCCCCATTATTTTTGATTACGAGCATAACAATATGCTCAGAGCTTCTATTACAACCGGAACCTGGGGTGTTCCAATTGCAGAGGAAGGTACTGTTAACCCCGAAACACTACAAAAATCGTTTAATTATACTCTCGGCTCTGCATTCAATGCTGATAAATGCAAAGTGGTAGCCTTTATATACGACACTGAAACAAATGAGGTACTTCAAGTAGCTGAAAAAGCAGTAAAATGATTGACTAAAATTCCAACTATATAGATAGAATGATGAAAAAGAAATTACTGATCAGAGACTTAACCTTACGCGACGGACAACAATCTTTATTTGCCACCCGCATGTCACAGGAGCAGGTGGACAGAGTATTACCTCTTTACCGGGAAGCCGGCTTTTATGCAATGGAAGTATGGGGAGGAGCTGTGCCCGATTCCATTATGCGCTACCTCAATGAAAACCCATGGACACGCCTCGAGAAGATCAAGGAAGCTATGGGTGATGTATCAAAGCTCACTGCTCTTTCACGTGGTAGAAATGTCTTTGGTTATAATCCTTACCCTGATAGTGTGATTGCCGGTTTTAGTAAAAATGCCGTAGAATCAGGAATTAGTATTATGCGAATTTTTGATGCTCTCAATGATACTGACAATGTTATTTCAACCATTAAAGCAGTAAAAGAAAACGGAGGTTTAGCTGATTGCTCTATTTGTTATACTGTTGATCCACGCTTTTCAACAAAAGATAAGTTACGTGCCGCTATACATGGAAAGTCAATCAATCCTCGCATCTTCACTGATGATTACTTTGTTCAGAAAGCAGTTAAATTACAGAGCCTGGGCGCTGACATGATCACTGTTAAGGATATGGCAGGACTAATTCCCCCCAAAAGAGCAGGCAGACTTATCCGCTTACTCAAAAAGAATTTGAAAGTTCCTGTTGATTTCCATACCCACTGTACTCCGGGCTACGGGTTAGCATCTACTCTTATGGCAATTCTTAACGGTGTGGATATTGTTGACACTAATATTATGCCATTTGCAGGAGGATCAGCCGCTGCTTCCTTTGAAGTCATTCAGATATTCTGTAATAAACTAGGGATTGATACCGGTGTAAACCTGGAAGCTGTTGTTCAGATAGATGCCAAATTACGTGAAATCAGGCATGAGATGGCTGATGTGGATTCATACAAGCAATTCCCTATTGAATTTGATATCACCAAAGACAAATTACCGGAAGATATTGAAAAGCTGTTCGATCAGGCTATTGTTTTTGCCAAAGCCGATAAACAGGAAGAGTTGCTCGAAGCTACTCAACATATTGAGCGCTATTTTAATTTCCCTGAGCCTGATGAGAAAGTAAAGGATGCTGAAATGCCCGGCGGAATGTATACCAATATGCTTGCCCAGTTGAAACAACTGAAACTTGAAAAGTTGTTACCCCGTACCCTCGAACTGATACCATCTGTACGTATGGCTGCCGGATGCCCTCCGTTAGTTACCCCAACAAGCCAGATTGTGGGTGTTCAGGCTGTTAACTGTGCCATTGATGAGGAAAAAGGACAACCCGTTTATACCACCAAATCCATACAGTTTGTTAACCTGGTTAAGGGTTCATATGGGAAAACTCCTATTCCTGTTGATCCTGAATTCAGATACAAAATTGCCGGTGTAAGGGAAGAAGTACCTTATGACACCCGATACTATAAACCCCAGGATAACCCTGTATTTCCCGAGTATGGTGGAGTGAAACTCGCAAATAACGAGAAAGAAGAACTCTTGCTGGAACTCTTTCCTGCTGTTGCTGCAGATTATCTTAAAAGAAACCTGGAACAGAAATATCTGAGTGAAATTCATAAGGTGGAAGAAGAAAAACGGCTACAATACGAAGCTGAAAAAAGAGCTTATGATGAACTTACTGAAGAGCAAAAAAAACAGAGACTGATGGAAGGCTTATACCATTATGGCTGGACTTCCGAAGATTTAACATCACTGGGACACTCATGACCGATAATAAATACCAACGCCCTACATGGGATGAATACTTCATGGAAGTTGCCAATACCATTGCCAAAAGAGCTACCTGCGACAGAGGTCGGAGTGGTTGTGTGATTGCAAGAAATAAACAGATATTAGTAACCGGGTATGTCGGTTCTCCCGTAGGACTCCCCCATTGCGATGAAGTGGGACACTTGTTTAAACAGATGACCCACGCTGACGGTAAAGTCACTAATCACTGTGTACGTACCGTTCATGCTGAACAGAATGCCATTTGCCAGGCTGCCAAACTAGGTATTGCTCTTGAAGGAGCTACTCTCTATTGCAGAATGACCCCTTGTCGTACCTGTGCTATGCTTATCATCAACTGTGGCATTGTCAGAGTGGTTTGCCAAAGTAAATATCATGATGGGGAGGATTCAGAGGCTATGTTTAGTGAAGCCGGTATAAAGCTTGACTATGTTAATGATGCAATATTGCAATACGATAAACAATAAATCTTCCTGCTTTTATTTAAGCACTTTTAATGTAATGTCTATGGATAAATGTCCCCTATTAAAGGTTTTTATTTATGAGACTGTCTCAAAAGCATGAGCACATCCATTGAGGGTTGAATATTTAAGGGGTTTATCGTATAAGGGGTCGAATAAATGAATTAAAATGAGGCTGAATTCATGTTATGAGACAGCCTCATATTATTTTACCTGTATTCGCATAATGGTGCATAGAAGTATGGCCCAAACGTTTCCGCACTTTCATTCTATTCTATCTGTACCCGCTTAAGGGCTGTTTTATATGTAACAATATCGTTATAGTTGTCTGATGGTAGTATGTTGCCTTTGGGTTCAAGTCTATTAGCAGGTTTGTTTTATTAATCTCCGAAGCGATATCTTCTTAGCTTTCACTTCTTTTTGCTTTTTAAGTTGCATCAGTGACTTGAATTTGCAAAATAAAACTGCTGTTTGCTCAAACTTTGTAACGCTTACCTTGTTATTAAAGGTCAATAATACCTTAGCAAGGGAAATTTATTAACTCTAAAAATAATAAGTAATATGTCGTTAGTTGGAAAAAAAGCGCCTTCTTTTAAGGCAAATGCCGTTATTAATGGTACAGAAATCGTTGATGATTTTTCATTAGATCAGTTTAAGGATAAGAAATATGTGATTTTCTTTTTCTATCCTAAGGATTTTACTTTCGTTTGTCCCACTGAATTACATGCTTTTCAAGCAAAGCTTCCGGAATTTGAGAAACGCAACTGTGCTGTTGTTGCCTGCTCAACTGATACCGAGGAATCACACTGGGGTTGGTTACAAGTAGCAAAAAAACAAGGCGGTATTCAGGGAGTCACCTATCCGATTGTTGCTGACACTTCAAAAACCATCAGTGCCAACTATGGGGTGTTAGCAGGTGATTACGATTACGATGAAAATGGCGAACTGGCAGCTTCCGGGCCTATGATTGCATATAGAGGCTTATTCCTGATTAACAAGGAAGGTGTGGTGAATCATGAAATCGTTAATAATTTCCCGTTAGGACGTAATGTAGATGAAGCCTTGCGAATGCTTGATGCCTTACAGTTTTATGAAGAGAATGGCGAAGTTTGTCCTGCTAACTGGAGAGCCGGTGATGAAGCAATGGTCGAATCACATGAAGGTGTGGCTGAATACCTGGCCACTCACTAAGAGGATTTCGCTTCAATAGTCGCTTACGCTGATTATTATATATCCATGTTATATGGTTTTAGCAGGCTCACTGTTTTCCTTACCCTTAAGTTGTTCCATTCCCCTTTTTACCTGTGGTACTAATGAAGGAATGAGTGTAGCTAACGGTTTGTAAAACAGTGATGCCTCCTTTTTATCAGGCTTAATCAGTACATCATGTCTGTCGGCTATTTCAATTATATAGATCAAAGCCCCCACTATAATCATTCCTTTAAAAA
>JBAXYX010000136.1:0-6637 GCA_041670625.1 Lentimicrobiaceae bacterium
GGCAATAAAAGGGAATACCAGTATTCCCAAAAAAGAGAGTACAAACTGTAAGGGGTCAACTTGTGAATTCCTTTCACATATTTGATGATAAAAGCTCGTTTCACGCAGCATTGACCCTATTTGCATCTTTATGGTAAAGCCCTTAGGGTTGAGCTTAATTTCATTGAAGACCATGATCGGCAAATCGGGATTTTCAAGCAACATATCAATATATGTGTCTGTTATAATCTCAATTTTCGTTTCAAGTGAAATAGTCTGATTAATCAGGATGGGAACAATCGTACCAAACAACTGATATAATTTTTCCTGCATCACTATATCAAACAACTTCTCTTTACTTCTGAAATAATAGTTAACCAACGCTACATTAGTCCCTGATTCAAGGGCAATATCACGGGTTCGGGTCCCTGCGTATCCTTTCATAGAAAAGACTTTACGGGCTGCTTCCTTAATCTTTTCTTCGGTTGATACATCTACTTCAATATTCTTTTCCTTTTCCATAACTGTATCCTTTTTGATCAGTGTAAAGATAATTCAATGGATGGACTAAATCAAGTATTTTAATCATTTGTTTAAAATACCTGTACAAAGGCTTTATTATATTGATGTTCAGGAAACCCAAGTACTAATCCTTCAAAAATTCGCTTATATTTTTGTTATTCTGAGTATTTTTTTTCTGTCTATTGATCATTTACTTTAAATTTTAAGAATCAAAAAGTCAATTACCTCATTTGTTGTTGATATATTTGCAGTTTGAGTTAATAAGTATAAAGATATCCATATGAAAATAACAATAGTTGGAACTGGTTATGTTGGCCTTGTTTCAGGTACATGCTTTGCTGAAGTAGGGATTGACGTAACTTGCGTTGATGTGAATCAGGCTAAGATAGAGAATCTCAAAAACGGCATATCCCCAATTTATGAACCAGGGCTCGACATCATGATTGCCCGTAATGTTGAAAAGAACAGATTGATGTTTACTACTGATCTGTCATCATGCGTCAATGATAGCGACGTAATCTTTATTGCTGTCGGTACCCCGCCCGATGAGGATGGCAGCGCTGATCTGAAATATGTACTTGAAGTGGCCCATACTATAGGCCAGCATATGAACCGGCATCTTTTAGTTGCAACTAAAAGTACAGTACCCGTCGGTACAGCTCATAAAGTAAGGAATGCTATACAAAAAGAACTGGATATCCGTAAACTGCACATCAATTTTGATGTTGCCTCTAATCCTGAATTCCTGAAGGAAGGGGATGCTATCAACGATTTTATGAAACCTGATCGTATCGTTGTAGGTGTAGAATCAGCCATTGCCGAGGAAATTATGACCAAACTCTACAAGCCCTTTACACTTAATGGTCACCCGGTGATCTTTATGGATGTCCCTTCGGCCGAAATGACCAAGTATGCCGCAAATTCTCTGCTGGCGACAAAGATCAGCTTTATCAATGATCTGGCTAACTTGTGCGAGATTGTAGGCGCTGATGTTAACATGGTACGCAAGGGCATCGGCAGCGACACCCGTATCGGGAACAAGTTTCTCTATCCCGGTATCGGTTATGGAGGTTCCTGTTTCCCTAAAGATGTTAAGGCACTGATTAAAACTGCTGATAAAAATGGGTATCCTATGCGCATTTTACAGGCTGTTGAAGATGTAAATGATGATCAGAAATTGGTCCTGTTCAATAAACTCAAAAAATACTACGCCGGAAAGCTTAAAGGTATGACTATTGCCCTCTGGGGACTTTCATTTAAACCTCAGACTGACGATATGCGCGAAGCCCCATCACTGGTACTAATTGAAAAGCTACTTAAGGCCGGTTGTAAGGTTAAGGCTTATGATCCGGTGGCTATGGATGAAACAAAGCGTCGTTTGGGCGATACGGTAATTCTTTGTAAAGATCCGTACGAAGCAGTGATGGATGCTGATGCCCTCTTTTTAGTGACTGAATGGACTGAATTCAGGTATCCAAACTGGACAGTAGTCAAAAAGCTTTTAAAGAAGCCGGTTGTTTTTGATGGTCGCAATATCTACGACCGCCAGGAACTACAGAAACTGGACTTCGATTATTATTGTATTGGTGTGAATACAGATAAGGTATGAGGAAAAAAATACTTGTTACAGGAGGTGCAGGATTTTTAGGTTCTCACCTTTGTGAACGTTTATTGAATGAAGGCAATGAAGTGGTTTGCCTCGATAACTATTTTACCGGTCAAAAGGATAACATTGTACATCTACTTTCCAATCCTTACTTTGAACTGGTTCGTCATGATGTTACCATGCCGTTCTATATTGAGGTAGATGAAATATACAACCTGGCTTGTCCTGCTTCGCCTATACATTATCAGTACAATCCCATAAAGACTGTAAAGACTTCGGTAATTGGGGCAGTTAACATGCTTGGACTCGCTAAGCGTATCAAAGCAAAAATATTACAGGCCAGCACCAGTGAAGTATATGGTGATCCTCAAATTCACCCGCAAGTAGAAACCTATTGGGGACATGTGAACCCTATTGGTGAACGGGCTTGTTATGACGAAGGTAAACGGGCTGCCGAAACCCTGTTTATCAATTATCATAAACAGAACAACGTAAGGATCAAAATCATGCGTATCTTTAATACGTATGGTCCACGTATGCATCCAAACGACGGACGTGTAGTGTCAAATTTCATTGTACAGGCACTCAAGCATGAAGATATTACTATTTATGGCGACGGCAGCCAGTCGCGCAGCTTCTGCTACTATACGGATCTTATTGATGGAATGATACGCCTTATGAATACCGGTGATGACTTCATCGGTCCTATTAACGTGGGAAATCCCAATGAATTTACGATACTTGAACTCGCTAACCTGGTGATTAAACTTACGGGTTCATCCTCAAAGATTATCAGGCAACCACTGCCTTCCGATGATCCGCTTCAGCGTCAGCCTAATATTGATCTGGCTCGTAAAGTGCTTGACTGGGAGCCTAAAGTGGAACTTGAAGAAGGTTTGAAGTTTACCATTGATTTCTTTAAAACGATTATTAAATAATCTGAATATGCTTAAAATACTGGTTACAGGAAGCAACGGCCAACTTGGAAGCCAATTGAGGCAGTTAAGTCTGGTATATCCTGATATTGAATTTATGTTTACTGATTTACCCGAACTGGATATTACCAATCAGGCGCGGATTGAAGAAGTAATGTCAGCTTTCAGTCCTGAATGGCTGATAAATTGTGCAGCTTATACTGCTGTTGATAAAGCGGAGACAGATGTAGCCCTGGCAAGTTTGCTTAATATTGACGCTCCTGCCCTGCTTGCAAAAGCCTGCACCCGTCATCATGTGCGAATGGTCCATATCAGTACTGATTATGTATTCAACGGTGAAGGCTTCCAACCATATACTGAAGATCATCCTAAAGCTCCCAAGGGGGTTTATGGCAATACAAAAGCATCTGGCGAAGACCTGGTGCTGAGTGCAAATCCTGAAGCATTACTTGTGAGAACTGCCTGGCTTTATTCAATCTATGGTGCAAATTTCGTAAAGACCATCCTTCGCCTGGCAAGGGAAAAGGGTACAATGCGTATTGTAAGCGACCAGGTCGGCACACCCACGTGGGCCGGTGACCTTGCCGTTGCCATACTTACTATGATTAAACAAAATACCCCTGCAGGAATCTACCACTTTTCTAATGAAGGGGTCTGCAGTTGGTATGACTTCGCAAAAGCAATTGTGGAAATTCAGGGAATGGATTGTATTGTTAACCCTACCGATACAGCCGGATACCCGGTACCTGCCCCACGCCCCTTTTATAGTGTGCTTGATAAAACCAAATACAAAACCGCTACAGGTCAATCAATCCCTTACTGGCGCGAAAGCCTGAAACAGTGTTTGCAACAATTGGATGAACAGAGCAGAAATCAATAAGGTTCATACTCAAATATTTGAAGCAGCAACTGAAGTCTATAACCTCTTGGGTCCCGGACTTCCTCCAGCAACCTATCGTTCCTGTTTCCTTCATGAATTAAGGTTAAAGGATGTTCTCTTTAAAAAGGATGTGATTTTCCCTATTATCTTTAAAGGATATAAAGCGGGTGAGATAAAAATTGATGTTGTGGTTGAAAATAATGTGATGGTTGAATTTTTACCTGACCCTGAAATCATCGCTTTACATATTGCTTCCTTGCAATCGAAACTCAAATTATCAGGATTCCGTATGGGAATATTAATTACCTTTAACACCCTTAATATGATTGATGGCTATAGGAAAATTCTTATAAATCAATAACCTGTTGAACCACCTGATTAGTTTTATGTTATAAAGGGTAACCCGATATTTTTTACCAAACCATTAATGTTATGATGACAAAAGTTGTAGATCAGTCAGTCATTGATAAAGCCAATAAGTGGCTTGAAGGCAATTATGATGATGACACTAAAAAAGCAGTTCAGTACATGATGAACAACGATGAAAATGAACTCATTGAAAGCTTTTACCGTGATTTGGAATTTGGTACTGGCGGACTTCGTGGCATTATGGGTACGGGAACCAACAGAATGAACCGTTACACGGTGGGTTCTGCCACTCAGGGATTGGCTAATTACCTGAAACAATGCTTTGTTGATTTACCCAAAATTAGCGTTGCCATTGCTTTTGACTCACGCAATAACTCACAATATTTTGCACGGGTATCTGCTGAAGTACTGGGTGCTAACGGAATAAAGGTATTCCTGTTTGAGAGCCTCCGTGCTACTCCCGAGCTTTCTTTTGCTGTACGCTACCTCAAATGCCAGGCTGGTATTGTAATTACCGCTTCACATAATCCTAAGGAATACAACGGTTATAAAGTGTACTGGAATGATGGCGGACAACTGGTTCCCCCTCATGACAGGAATGTGATTACTGAAGTTCAGAAGATTATCAATGTTGACGACATAAAGTTTACAGGTGGTGAATCAAACATTACCATCATCAGCAAGGAGGTGGATGAACCTTACCTGAAGGCCGTCAAATCACTATCATTGAATCCCGATATCATCAAAAAACATAAGGATTTAAAAATTGTTTATACGGCACTTCATGGTACCGGTACCGTGCTGGTCCCCTCTGCTCTCAAGTCTTTCGGTTTTACTAACGTTAGTTTTGTCGATGAGCAGATGATTCCTGATGGCAACTTCCCCACTGTCCACTCCCCTAACCCGGAAGAAAAAGCAGCATTGTCCATGGCCCTTGAAAAGGCCCGCCAAGTGGATGCCGACCTGATCCTTGCCACTGATCCTGATGCTGACCGCGTGGGCGTTGGTGTTAAAGATACGAATGGACAATTTATTCTCCTTAACGGGAACCAATCAGCCTCCCTGCTTATCTATTATCTGCTCACCCAGTGGGAAGCAAAAGGCAAACTGACAGGAAAAGAATATATTGTTAAAACCATTGTTACGTCCGAGTTATTAAAAGACATCGCCCGGAGTAAAAAGGTTGACACTATCGATGTTCTTACCGGCTTCAAATACATTGCCGAAATGATCAAACTTAATGAAGGGGAACGTACATTCATTGGCGGCGGTGAAGAAAGTTATGGTTACCTTACCGGTGACTTTGTACGTGATAAAGATGCAATCAGTTCTTGCTGCATGCTGGCCGAAACAGCCGCCTGGGCCAAGGAACAGGGTCTTACCATGTATGAGTTGCTCATTGATATTTACGCCCGTTACGGGTTCTACCTCGAAGACCTGATTTCAGTTACCAAAAAAGGAAAATCAGGGGCAGAGGAAATTCAGAAGATGATGGACAACTTCCGCAAAAACCCACCCGATGAAATCAATGGACTTAAAGTAGTCGCAGTTAAGGATTATAAGCAGCAAATTGAACGGAACCTGATTACCGGAAAGCAATATCCCATTGAATTGCCCAAATCAGACGTATTGCAATTCTTCCTTGAAGGCGGGAGTAAAATTACCGTGCGCCCCTCAGGTACTGAACCCAAAATAAAATTCTATTTTGGCGTAAAAAGCCCATTGAGTGACAAATCCCGCTTTCAGGAAGTAAACAGTGCCATGCGCAAACGACTTGAAGGCATGATTGATGCTATGGGTTTAAGATAAATTATACCATTCAAGATGAAAAAACTTTCACTGATCCTCGCACTCTTTTCGTGCACTGCTTTAATAAGTGTGCAGGCACAACCCTCCCTTCAAAAAGACTACACGCAATATGTAAATCCCTTTATTGGCAGTGGTTCTGTTGACAGCCTTAGCCTGTCGGGAAGTAACTTCCCCGGTGCTGTATACCCCTTCGGACTCGTTCAACTTAGCCCGGATACAGATGATAATCCTGAGGATCCTTGCAGCGGCTATGATTATGCAGATGATACGATATTCGGTTTCAGCCATACCCACCTGAGCGGAACCGGTGTTGCTGACTTGTTTGACTTTCTCTTTATGCCGGTTAAGGGTGATATCACCTGGAACCCTACCCCTTCAAAACAGGGACAAAAAGGTTATAGTTCACATTTCAGCCATGCTAATGAAATAGCTACACCCGGATATTACAGTGTGTTGCTTGATGATCCGAACATGCAGGTTGAACTCACAGCTACTGAACATTGCGGGATGCACCGATATTCATCAAAAGATAATAAA
>JBAXYX010000137.1:0-6622 GCA_041670625.1 Lentimicrobiaceae bacterium
ATTGCTTCAATGGCAATCTCTATCAACCGGAACAGAAGCAGGAAGGAAAATGATATGCGTATATAGAGTAAAAAAGTAGTATGCTTGTTCCATCTATCAGACTGTAAATATATGAAGTTTATTTTCAAAAGTTACTTAATATCAATATTTTTTTGAAATTTATTTATTATGGACTAAGCAGTCAGCAGTCAGCAATCAGTGTTCAGCAATCAGCAGTCAGAACTAAGAACCAAAAACCATGAAACAAGAACCAAGAACCATAGTATGCATCCAATAACCAGGTTTCGTTTGCTAACTCTTGAATTGAAACCCAATAACTCTAATACGAATTGTCATCCTGACTCTACAAGAAAAATTGGCCCTTATGATCAGACGAAGGACAACCGCCAAATAATAAATCACCATGCTTGACTAAAAAACTGAAGCATTGGTTTTTATCTGCAGGTCGGTATCGTTCAACACTTACTTAAATCGCAGTCGTGAGATACTCAGGACTGCGATTTTACTTTAGTCACCACGACTGCGTTTAAGTCTTATTTGTTATACGCAGTCTTTCTTTTGTCTATCATATAGTTACGCCAAAAATGAATTCAAATTTAGTTTTCCATTCTGCTGGAATATCTGCAATAGTTGTCCAAGTGTTTGTTACAGAAAAAGCCTTAAATGGTTTGTCTACAGATGGCGCAACATAGCCCAATGTATCTTCTACATTTTCATGGTTCAATGTTAATCTCGTTAAATCATTGACAGCATCTGATATTGGTGAATTAAAAACTTCTGCACCAGATGTTCCTTGGTCTCTGTCGTGCATAACGTAAGGAAATATCCCTAAGTCTTGGAGATACTTAACTAAGGAAATTATTGATGCTTTTCCTCTTGCTCGGATTACTTGTGACTTAGACAAAATTTCTTTCCGTGTTGTTTCTGGTATTAATTTGAGAGTGTTTTTGATTGCTAAAATTTCGGTGTCTCCTTCAACAATAACAACTCGTTCAGCGAAGAATACTCTAGAAATTTCATCGTCAAAAAGTTGTAACATTTTAACTCTTAGTTTATCGTCTGCTGGTAGATTCGCAAAGGAACTTGTAAGTCCGTAATTTTTGCACGTTACGGTGTCGTCTGCAAGATTAATCATTTTGGTTAAACTCAATGGTTCCTGCGTAAGGTCAATCATCCAAGGTGAATGTGTGTTACAAATTATTTGGTCTGTTGCTCCAAGAGAATAAATTGTGTCTCGTAACAAGTTTGCTGCTGAAGGGTGTAAATAAATCTCAGGTTCTTCAAAAGCAACTAATATTGGTCTTGTTTCCAATTGTCTTTGGGTTTTTAAATTGGAATGATAACGTAGCATTGCAAAAGCAGTCGTTCTAATCAGTCCTGTTCCTTGTTTGTCAATTTTCGTTTTAACATTGGAGAATAATGAAACCTCATATTTAGGTTTTAGTATTTCATTAAGATTTTGAAGGTTTGGAGTAATTTCAATACCACAAGATGGAAAAACTGATGATATTATTGCGTTTACGTCTATTGTTAATTGTTTAATTAGAGACCCTTCTGTCTCAGGGTTCATTTGGCTTTCAAGCTCTGTTAATCGTTCTTGAATTTCGGTTGCCAAATGATTCTGTTTTAGCAAATCATCAAACAATAACGACAAACACTCACTCAATAATCCTTTATTGTTACCATCAAAATCTGATGTATTAATTAGGGATGGTATTCTTATAACTTTGGGTAATTTGGAATTTACGTTTGAAGAAAACCCGCCAGGGTTTTCTTCGGCAATTGGGTCTTGGTCTGTTTCAAAGTCTATTACTTCAATAAAATCTCTTTCCCAAAGTTTTGGTAGTTTATCATCTATACCACTTTTATCAAGTCTATCTTGAATTAACTCATGCTTTAACCCTAAATCAATAAGGTCTTGAACTTTTTTAGCATTTGAAAATTCGTCTTTGAGTTTATATGGGAACGTAAAGCTTTCAATTTTTGGCTTTCCTACCGAACTTAACTTGTATGTTTTTTTATAGGTGAACTTTCCATCAATTACCCGCCCCTTAAAACCTCTACTTTGTGCCGTTTCGTCACTAATATTTGAAAAAACTCCAGTCAATTCTAAAGTATCCGTTCTTACTCCATTTTCCATTATTCTAAAGTCTGCTTCCGTTATCTTGTCCGCTTTTAATGAAAGTAAAGCGTCAATTGCGTCAATTACAGATGTTTTACCAGAATTGTTTGGGCCAATAACAAATGAAGATGCTGCCAGTGTTATTTCAGCATCACTAATTCGTCTAAAATTTCTAATTTTAATTTTCTCAAGTTTCATAGTCTGTTGTGTCGCTAATCAAGGTTACGTATAACGGTTTCGAGGTGAAATCCCGCTTTAATGGGATTTAACGCGTGTTAGGCAAAGTATATTATTTAAGTAGTTTTCGATTTTCAACTTCATTAAGTATAATCATTTGATGGATAGCTATCTTATTAAGCCTTTTCAATCTTTCGCTCTGAGACATGTTTTCCTGAATAAATACGGCATTTAAATTCTCCAAATTAGACAGGCATATCAATTCATTTATTGAAGCATAATCACGAATATTTCCTTTCAGATCTGGATTATTATCTCTCCATTCTTTTGCAGTAATACCAAATAATGCCACATTTAATACATCTCCTTCATTTGCATATATTATTGACATATATTGGGTCGTTAATTCCGGCGGAATGAGATTCTGCTTAACAGCGTCTGTATGAATGTGATAATTTATTTTTGCCAGTTCCCGTTTTGCAGACCAACCTAAATCTTTCTGTTCTATATCCTTTAATCGTTGAAACTCCTTTACTATATATAATTCAAACTCAACAGATATCCAACTGGCAAATTTGAATGCAATATCCTTATGAGCAAATGTGCCACCATAACGGCCTGATTTCACAATAATACCCATTGCATTTGTGGCTGTGACCCATTTGAGCGGCGACAATGTAAATGCGTTTAATCCTGCCTCCTTTTTAAACCCCTCGAATTCGAGGGGTTTAAAATTGGGATTATATAATGTTTCCCAAATACCTAAAAATTCAATAGTATTCCGATTACGCATCCAGTTTGCAATGACGGCACTTGTATCATCAGTTTTGTACTTCGCAATATCTGTAATCGAGATATAATCAGCATCGTTTATTTTTAGTATCGAAACATCTGTGTCTTTTACATTTATTTTTGCCATATCAGTGGTAGTCTTTTGTTTCTTTATATTTTGCTAACTCGTTTACAACCTTACCTTTTGTAAGGTTAGCCACCTCATATTTGGTTGTATAACATTACCTTTTAGTATTTATAACCTAACTTCATGTCACTCGCAACTTAAATAGCGAAAAGAGGCCAAAATAAAGATACACAATTCAAGTATTATCAAGGCTTGGTTTGATCCATTCGAACTTTCAAATGTAGTAATTGTAACACGAACAACAAAATATTTATTAAATATTTAAATTATCCGACGTTTTTTTATCTAATTAAATTCTTTGGTAGTTAAAGACGTGTAATTAGAGGTGTGACAAGAGGTGTAGTTACACGTGTAATGATCGGGGATTCTGATGGTTTTATGTCCCGATAATTGTGATATCAATCATGAATATTGGGCAAACAGGTTCCATGTTCTAGTTAAAAACGTGGTCGGATAATCAGTAACAGCATGGTCGGATTATCAGCGTAACGGTATGAACTACGACAACGTAGTTGGATAAACAGCATGGTTAATTTAACGGTGACAGTGTAGTTTTCCAGGCAGCACAGTCATATAAACAGCACAGTCGAATCAATCGGATTTTGCTTGATCCATGTATGCCCGGAGCTTCTCACATGTATAATAACCATATATACCATCCTTGTATTCCAAATCATTCTCTTGTTGGAAGAGCTTTAATGTATTGACTAATTCAAGAGTTATGGTGTTTGACATATCTGCTATTGCTTCACTCTTATTGTTTCGCTTTTGAGATATCCAATTGTTTAACGCTTTCTTAACCGCTTTAATTTCAATACCCAATTCTTTAAAATATATTTCGTTGAGTTCCTTTACTTTCCCCAATACAACATCATGCATATGCAAGCTTTCAAGGTATTTACAGTATTCATAAAAGGATTTGATTAAATACTCTCTGGATGCTTTCTTTTGTGAGTTGATCACTAATTCAAGGTTTTCAACTTCATTTCTTGTTTGTTTAACTTCATCTTTTATTTGGTTAACTGCATCCCACAATTTAATGCCGTATCCTGAAAATGAAATTTCACTTAACCGAGGGGAAAGGAATGCAATAAAGGAAAAGCCAAACCATTTTATTGCTTCTGAAGCAGGTATATGTAAGTACTGGAATACGAACCATTTAGATTGTAGAACTGCTGCAAATCCAAAGATTCCAAAAAGAATGGAAATTAAAATAGCGCTAATGATGATGGTTTTCTTTGTCATAGCTGTGGATTTATGTTTACAAATGATTTATACTAAAAGATGTTCTTTTAGTACAAATATAGTGAACCTTTGATCCCGATTTTTATTTCTTTCTGTACACGCTCCATGGTTTATTTATAACTTAGCTGTCTTAATCAGGAGGTTTAAGGCCAGGCTATGGTGGATGATTTAGTACTCGATACGGATAATGCGGAATTTAATTATGCATCGGAGTTTGTGATGCAGACTAACCGGCTGGTGTACCTTACGGGAAAGGCCGGTACCGGTAAAACTACTTTTTTGAAGCATCTGAAAAATACGTGTAAAAAAAGTATGGTGGTGCTCGCTCCTACGGGCGTGGCGGCCGTGAATGCCGGCGGTCAGACGATTCACTCTTTCCTGAATATCAAACCCAGCGTGTATGTGCCCGGCGATAAGCGTCTGCGGGTGAAGGCGCCTTCGCGTGATGAGGATAAAACGGTTATTAGTGACCATTTCCGCTATCAGCGTGAAAAACTCGAGCTGATACGCAATATGGAATTGCTGGTCATTGATGAGATTTCCATGGTGCGCTGTGATCTGTTGGATGTGATTGACCGTCTGCTCCGTTATATCCGCAAACGGGAATTTACCCCTTTCGGCGGGGTGCAGGTGATTCTGATTGGCGATACGTTCCAGTTGCCCCCTATTGCCAATTATGACGACTGGTCTGTGCTTTCGCGATTTTACTCAAGTCCGTATTTCTTCAGCGCCAGGGTGCTTGATGAGGTGAAGCCTGTGTATATTGAGCTGAAGAAGATTTATCGGCAAACCGATGATCAGTTTATCCAACTGCTTAACCGGGTCAGGCTCAACCGACTCGCTGCCGAAGATATCAAGCTGCTGAACAGCCGGTACCTGCATGGCTTTGATCCTGAGAAATCAGAGGATTACATTATCCTCGCTTCGCATAACCGTATGGTGGAAGCGACCAACCAACGGCGATTGGATGAAATTGACAGCGAGCTTTTTTGCTTCGAAGCGGATATTGAAGGCACTTTCCCCGAAAACGGTCTGCCCGCCGATCGACTGCTGCAGCTTAAGGAAGGCGCCCAGGTGATGATGCTCCGGAACGACCGGAACAAGAAGTATTTCAACGGTAAGATCGGGCATATTGTGGAAGTGTCGGACTCCAGGATAAAGGTTCAGTTTCCCGATGAAAGCATGGTGGACGTAGCCAGGGAGCAATGGGACAATATCCGCTATAAGTGGGACCCCAAGGACAAGAAGGTGGTGGAGGAATCCATCGGCACCTTTGTGCAGTTTCCGGTGAAGCTTGCCTGGGCTATTACCGTGCATAAAAGCCAGGGGCTGACCTTCGACAAGGTGATTGCCGACGTGGCCGAATCATTCACCCATGGACAGGTTTACGTGGCTTTGAGCAGGTGTACCACTTTTGAAGGATTGTTGCTGCGCACCCCCATCTCCACCAGAGCTATCAAAACCGACCCCGTGGTACTGGAGTTTGCGGCTCATGAAACCCCGGGTACCATGCTGATGGATGAACTGAAGAAGAGCAAATCATGCTATTACCTGAAAGTGGCCCTTGAATACTGGCTCTCCGACGACTATGTAAAAGCTACCGAAAGTTTCATGGTCGCGTTGGACCGGCACAAGGATGACCATGAACGGATTTTTAAGTTTTGCGACTATGCCCTGTTCAGGCATTCGCGCAAAAGCGAGGTCATTTTAGAATATACCCGGGAGCTGCTGAATGAATCTGCCGATGAACCGGCCCGGGACAAAAGCGCTAAAAAAGTATTACAGGAAAACGATACGCTGCTGAAAGCCCAGATAGCCCATACCCAAACGCTGGCCAGCCTCATCATGGATCTGGAGGAACTGGAGGAGGCTGAGGACATCATTGCCCGCTACGGCAACCTGCTTGACCGGCTTATTGCTGATATGACTTGCAATCGTAAGGCCATCAAAGAAGTGAAAAAGAAAATCAAATAATTTACCTCACCCGGAAAACGTAATTTCAATCAGTAGTCCTCACCCAAAGGCAAACATTTTATTCAGCATTCCTCACCCAAGGGCAAACCTTTCATTCCGGATCACACTCTAATTCCTGCTATTTTCAATATCCACGGATCAAGCTATGGATACGTAGCACATCCGGACTGCGAAACGTATAATAA
>JBAXYX010000138.1:0-6548 GCA_041670625.1 Lentimicrobiaceae bacterium
GTTTCGCTTTGATTTCCGCTGGTTACCCGAAGTATATATAAACCTTTCCTGATGTTTGAAGCAGGTATGGTTAGCTGTTGTTCGCCTGCAGTAACGGTTTGTATTGATTGGTAGATTCCGGAACCTTGAATATCAAATAGTTCAAGGGTGAGGCGGCTTTCATTCATTGAATTTAATGATACGGTAAGCTTATCACTGAATGGATTAGGATTAACTTCTATACAATCAGCAAGTAATGGTTCAGGTGCTGATGAGGTATTAATGGTTACCCGGAAACTGACCGGGATTTGAATGGATTCTTCTTCAGGATCATTTGAATATAGGGTAATCAGCCCTTCATAGTTGCCAATTTCCATACTATCAGCATTCGCAGTTACGTGTATTTCAGCGGAGGAGCCGGCGGGAACAATTCCATCAGCACTGTCAATACTCAACCAGTTGCCGGTTGGATTCAGTTTAATAATTTTTACTTTAACATTAGTTGCCTGGTGACCCCCATCGCCATAGGAATCTTCAATCCATACTTTCCAGTCCCCATTCATAGGCTCACCTATAAAATCAGGACACGACACTGAATAGTAGCCATCAAGCTGAGCAGCTCCTGCACGGTATTGGGTACCGGTTGGTGACTCTATCCATATAGATCCTTCCGTATAGTAGTCATCAGTATTCCATTGGTAGCTGATTAGCAGATTACTTACTTCTTCCTGTTGAGCTACCGTAAAGGTAGTCCACCCGGATTCGTTAAAAGTATTTGAATTATAGGAGTTGGCTGAAGGACTGTTAGATAAGTTAAAAGTAAGGGTGTCATTTATATCGGTGGATACCGTAAAGTTATAGTTGAGTCCTATTTGACCGGTGTTGTTAAGGGTAAGGTTTTCAGATTCTTCCGTGTCTTTCATGGCTGTAAAAGCCAGGCTGCCGGGGTTTATATCAACCTGAGCAGTTAATGGAGTCCCAATATAAAATTCATGTGGATCAGGTGAGCCAATAAAAGGGAGGTATTCTCTTCGACCCGAGTTGTCGGCTGCAAACAAGTAGTATTGAATAGTTGAACCTGCTTCAGGTGACGTGATGGTTGCAGAATAAAGATCGCCACCTGAGGTGGTCATGACAACAGGACTGAAAGGAGTCAATGGATTCGGGTTAACACGGTAATAAAGCAAAACAGAATCAGCAATAATGGGCTCGTTACTATATACTTTTATATTGGCAGTAAGAGTATAAGAACTTTGTATGGGTGCATTACCAAGTATTGGAATATGTTTCATGTATAGCATGCCCATATCAGCCATTTCATGTGTGCGGCAATGAAGGGCGTCGGTTGATTCCCAGGGAGTAGAGGGCTGAGCTATAATGCCGAATACTTTATAGCCTGGCATTGCATCGCGGTATGCTTGCAGCGCCTGCTCATCAAATAGCGAGTTCATGATAGGGACAAATACCTTATCATTGAGAATATATGAATTGGTATAGGGTTGATTTTGAGGTGTATAAACTCTGTAAACTTTATAGGGCGTTCCGTAAATGCTAATTTTGTTTGCATAATAAGCGGCAGTTTGCTCAATAGCATCGTATTGGGGGTGAGAGGCAGGGACCGAGCGTATGAGCACTTTGTCGGGTGCAAGATATTTTCCCCAGCAGTCAATATGATCAATATATGTATTATTAGGATCCGCAAGCACAGAATAATCAGTGATGCCCAGATAATTTAGCATACGTTGATTTACCTCTTCAGAACTAATATCAGGGTTTTCAGTATAGGCAATGGTCGTAGATGAAGCTAACCCATGGCCATCTGTCATATAATTACCTCCTGTATGAATAACAGGCATGCCAAACCATTCAATTCCCAGCATTTGGGCCATCGAGCGGGGTGCATCATCATCTAACGGGCGTGGACGGTTGTACGGGAAATCAACAATCCCGATTTGTTTATCGCCATAAGTGATATACATTGGTCCGAAATCACGTGTCCAGTAACTGTTGGTTGAAATGTACAAGAAAGCGCAATTGTCAAGATTTACCCTTGCCTGCGTATAGAGGTTACGAACCGTAGCTTCAGCAGAGGCATTGGGTACCAGTGTGGTCACTTTCGCATCCTTTGCCATTTCACGTATCAGTGATAATGGGATGCCAAAAGGATATGCAACAACAGCACCTGATGCCCGGTTAAATTCTGCAAGGTTGGTTACTTCACCGGCAGGAGGATCGGTTTGGATAAAACTTCTTCCAATTTCATGACGGCGGGAATATTCATCCGGGGTCATCTGGTGGGTTAGCCGGGGTGGGTTTGTTGCCTGATTAGTGATTTGTGAATAACCGTTTCCGGAAAAAGTGAAGAACAGGCACAGTAGTGATGTTAAACGAAGAATGATTTTCATAAAATCAACAAGATATTAGAATGGTGATATTAATTACTTTTAATAGCTTTAACGTTATAGACATCTGAATTAACAGTTGTTGAGATGAAATAAATGCCAGGGGAAACTGACTGATTATGATGATTTAGGCCATTCCACTTAAACGTATGATGACCTGCAGGTAATGTGCCGGGATTGTAGGAAGCAATTTCCACTCCCTGAAGGTTATATATGCTTATTTTGATCGGGCTCATTTCAGCAAGGTCAATGTTAAGGTCCATTGATTGATCAAAAGGATTAGGAGATATGGATAAACCTGAAGAGACGTCCAGGTTACGGGCATCCACATGACGGTCAACTTTAAGTGTAACAGGAATAACCAGTTGATCCAGGAAATAGTCATTCACTGTTATGGTTGAATTATAAATGCCTTCTGCCATACCTGTGGTATTAAATATCAGGTGAACTTCTTCACTGACACCCGGATTGAGTACACCGGCATATGTATCAATTTGCATCCACGTAGTATGAGGGTCGAGCGTAATACTATATAAATCAGGTTCTGTAGCAGATGATGAAAGTTGAATGGTCAGTTTGTCAAAAGTGTTTGGCTTAAGGGCAAGGCTGATCGAAGTGGGGTTAGAACTAAGCATGGGCGGGTTTGCTGCCATCATCACGGCATTAAGCAGGTTCAAACGTCCTCCGCTCACGGTCATACCAACCAAAGTCGGGATGGTATCAACAGTGGCGAGAATGTAACGTTTGAATTTTGCAACAGCCAGTTCAGGAGATTCCCGGAATTCCTGTAGCACCGTTGAATTACTTGCTGCATACAAAAGAGCGATAGAACCGGATACCATAGGTGACGACATTGAAGTTCCTGTTTTATTACCATAGGTATTGCCTTGCCGGGTGGAATAGATAGAAGTGCCCGGAGCACCCAAATCAATACTGTTATGACCCCAGGCTGCCTGAGTGTTCCTAAGATCGAGATTAGTAGTATTCGTAACGGTAATAAGAGATTCATTAGTCATAGCAGTAGGGATATCGCCATTAATATCCACATCCCAACCCCTGTTAGCGGTTGAAGCAACATTAATAATGCCCACCATTCCCATTGAATCATACATGGCAGACCATAAAGGATAATCGGCCGGATTACCGCCATCAATCCCAAAGGAAGAGTTGGAAGCAACAATAAATGCACCCAATGAACCTTGTGAATCATTGTATAATTTTCGCATGGTGTACACGTAATCGTATGATGATACTACCAATGCTTCATTATTACCTGACCCTGCAACAGGAAGTACTTTTGAATTGAATGAAACTCCTGCAACTCCCAGCTCATTATTAGTTTTAGCGGCCACAATACCTGCAACGTGTGTACCATGATCATTAATCTGTACATTGCCGGTGTTAGAATATGCATTCCAGCCATCAAAATCATCCATGTAACCATTGTTATCATCATCAATAAAATTACCTGGAATTTCGTGATAGTTCTTCCAGTAATTTAAATCATCATGAGCCAGGTCAATGCCTCCGTCAACAACAGCAATTACAATGGAATCACCAAGTGCAGTAACACCGCTGGTAGTAATGTCCCATGCTTCAGTGGCTTTGATGTCAGCCCCGGGTGTGCCATTTGATTGACCGGTATTTTTAAAAGCCCATTGTATATTAAAGGAAGGGTCATTGGGTATCAATTCTCTTTGCTGTACTTTATGGTTAAACTGGGCGATTTCAACTGCAGGGTGATTTCTGATTATCTGAAGTATTTTCTCAGGTGCCTGGCGGTCTTCGTCAAAGGTGAATAACCAGATATTAAAATTCCTGGAAATATGATGATCAATCACAACGTTCTTTGATTCAAACTCGGCTTTTAGTAAAACATTATCAGTCAGATTAATATTATGTTTCAGCATAACTAATAATTGACCTTTTTCCCTGCCGGTATCAATGGTTTGAGCAAATGTTGAGGAAGCGATGAATAAAAACAAGAAGAGTTTAAATATCTTCATTAGTGAGTTTTATTGCGTTTTTAAATCCTTTAACAGCTTAACCTGTTTCACTGTTCATCAAATCAACTGTAAATAAATTTAAAAGACAGCCTTAAATTGTTCCTTGTGATTTAATGGTGTGAAAGTACTAAAAATCAAAACATCATCTATCTGAAGCCCAAAAAAAGCCTGCAACTAAAATAGGTACAGTTGCAGGCTTAACAGTCGGGGGGTGAAATATTCTTAAATAGTTGCTTATATCTTTACAAACCTTGTTGTCAGGGCATTCCCATTGTATTCATATCTGACAATGTAAACTCCCGGATTCAAATGGTTTACAGGGAGCGCATGATGAAGCATACTATTGAATTCATGTTGTTCAATTAACTGCCCGTCAATGCTAAATATACTAATCATTGCCTGATCATTGCCCGAAGGATTGTATAGGTTGATTATTTCATTAGCAGGGTTAGGGTAAACCGTTAAAACTTGCATTGAAGGCTTGTTCTGGTTGATCAGTGTGATATTAAACTGTAATGTTTGAGAACAACCTAATGAGTTTTCAGAGACCAGGGTAAGCGTGTTGGCCCCCGGTACCAGTTTAACAACGTCAACTTCCAGCGGATAAGGAATGGTATCACTTCCATAGAGCAGGTATTGGTTTGCATAACCATTAACCGGTTCTATAGTAAAACTCTCATTCAGGTATAAAGTAGTATCCCCGATTTGCATTAACTCAGGCATGGCTGCAATTGCAATTCTGTATGGAAATACTTTCGCCTCACAGGTGCTGTTGGATGCAACCATAAGGTTAAGCCATATTTCACTGCTTGCCTGATCGTTAGTTGAAGGAAAATAAACGGCATTCATCCGGGTAGCATCATCAAAGTGACCGGTACCTGTAGTTTCCCATTTTAATGAAGCATAATTGTTAACGGTTGTTTCTAATGCGATTGCATCTGAAGCGCAAGCATCCTGATAATCTGACTGAATGGAAACGGGCATATTAACAGGGAGATAAATATTATCAATCCATGCGGCTGAAGCAGGGCTGATGCTATCTTTTAAATCGGTGAAGCGCCATTCGAAACGGTGAGTACCCGGCTCCACACGATAAGTAACTTTAGTCCAGGGAGTGCTGCTGTTCCAATCAGCTATCAAGGTGCTATCCATGAAAAAGCTGATGTTTGTATTCGGGTTTTCAGCATTCAGTTTCAGGCAGAAAGAGATGAAATCACAGGTCATGGTTTCACATTCAAAGTAAAGTGAACTGTTTTCCCTGTTTACAATATTCCCTGAATGAAGTGAATAGTTACCCTCATAAGCCTCGGAATTATCAACATACCAGTTATAGGTATTTTCCCAATTACTCCTTGGGAAACCTTCCTGCTCAAAGTCCTCATCAGGAGGATGAATGGTAGTGAAGTTAAAGATTGCGCTTTCAGAAATTCCAAAGTTGTTATGTGAAATTACTTTCCATTCATAATCAGTATTGTAGTCAAGATTAGGAATGACCAAAGAGTCAGAACTGGTTACCCTGTAAGTATCCCATAAATCATCAGAAGTTTCCCTGATACTGACTGTGTAATATTCAGGAACACATCCTTGCGAAAGTATCCATGTAAAAACCGGTTTAGAAGATACCAGGCGGGTATGATTTCCCGGAGTTGGGTTAACAGCAATAGCAGGTAATTTCGTGATATTAATCTGTGCGATGTAAGGCTTATGGTTTTTGCCGGTCAGGGTGAGTGTGAGACTTTCCAAACCATTCAGATCAGGCAGATTCATGGCTATTTGATTGCCGGTTGATTTCAAGGTAGCGATAATATGCCCTTTTGATGAAATACAGGCAAAAGCGGTTGAATCGATACCGGATATTGTGACAGATTTTGAATCAGTTCCAATCAGGGTGTCATGAACCGGATTGTAAGATAAGGGTTTAGCGGTGCGGAGTTCAACAGAAGGGTCGCCAAACAGGATCCAGGTATCAGTTACCAAGAATGCCCCATCACCGTATTTGTCATTCATTTTCATACAACCATTAAGGGATAACCCCCCAAAGGTTGAAGAGGAAGAGCGGGTTGCGTTTTCGTTCAGCAGAAGTGCTATTTCATCTTGTGCTTCCATAGGTGGATACCAGCTCTGCGAAGCTGATGACATCAGTGATGCAATGGCACCGGTA
>JBAXYX010000139.1:0-6482 GCA_041670625.1 Lentimicrobiaceae bacterium
AAGTATTCGGTCAACCGCTTTATCCATGTCCTTCATCAGGAATGGGTCATGCAGTTCATTCAAATCAGGCCTGAAAAAGGATTTGGCTTGTTGGTAAGTATAAATACCCCTCTGAACCAGTAATTCTGCAACTACCTCACTTACATTTAATTCTTTGGCCAAGGAACTTGTTTTCAGAGGATCACCCGCAGGTTTAATCACCCATCTCTTATGCATTTTCATTATTTTGGATGGTAAAAATAGAGATTATGCAATAATATCGCTAATATATTTTGCAAAAAATGAGCCCTGGTTACCATTTTCAGGTGGAAAAGTCTCTTTAAGAGGAAGATAATCAGAAAGAAGAACGCATTGCTTCAACAGGATCAAGGCGTGAAGCTGATAGTGCGGGTATGAAACCTGACACAAGTCCGATAATAGCTGACACGGTTACACCAAGTATAATATTACCGGCAGTAAGAATCAGGGGCATATCAAACGAATAGGAGATAACCTTGGTAATAATAAAAATGATCAGCAAACCAACCAAACCACCAATTATAGATAAAAATACAGATTCAAACAGGAATTGCTGAAGGATAAAATAGTTTTTGGCACCTAATGATTTTTGTATTCCAATTTGGGCAGTTCGTTCTTTAACCGAAACGAACATAATGTTAGCAATGCCAAAGCCACCAACCAGTAAAGAAAAGCCTCCGATAATCCACCCGACAATACCGATAACACTAAAAATAGAATCAAATCCTTTGGTAATGATACCAGTTTCGTTGATAGCGAAATCGTTCTCAACACCTGGCTTTAATTTGCGGACTGATCTCATGATGCCGGTCAGTTCATCAGATAGCTCATCATTGGTGACCATTGGTTTAGCCTTCACCATAATTGCCGCACCGATATTATCACCTTTGAGATCTAAAAAAGCTCTTCCAAAGTTAACAGGTATCATCACATTATTATCATTTGAATTGCCGAGATTGGTCATGCCTTCCTTTTTGAAAACGCCAATAACCTCAACTTGTCGGCTAAAGACCTTAATCTTTTGATTAACCGGGTCAGTATTTGTGAAGAGCGACTTAGCTATTTCGTCACCTATGATTGCAACGGGTCGACCTCCGGCAGATTCATCGGCAGTAAAGTACCTGCCTGAAGCAAGTTCAAATGTCATTACCTCAGGATAATCGTGTGAAACGGCAAGAATGGCTACATCCATGGATGAATTAGCGTGTTTAACCTTACGCTCTGTACTGACCATATAAGCACTTGCTTCAGATGCCTGGCTGCGTCGTTGAATTTCATCCAACTCTGACATTTTGGGTTCGGGACGGTTGATGTACTTCCACCATTCATAATCACCACCAAAAGCCCAGGGCCATTTCTGTACAAAAAGCACATTGCTTCCTAATGAGTTTACACTGCTCCGAATAGTACGTTCAACAGAGTCAAAGACAGTAAAGACCGATATAATAGAGAAAATGCCAATGGTTATTCCCAAAAGCGATAAAATAGTACGGACTTTGTTAACTACGATTGCCCTGATGGCAAAAAGATAGCTTTCACGAAGGAGTTTTAAGTAAAGAGTAGTTCGTTTCATCATCCGGTTTTTCAGCAGGTAAAAATAATAATTTAAATGTTCATAAACATGCGGAATGTACTTGCAGGTTGATCTTAAATTTAATAAAATTGCATTTTGGGAGCAGAAGGTAATTTTTTAACATTAAAAAGCTAAATCTCAGCTTTGTAGTGCTTTTTTAACTAACTTCGCAAGGACGAATTTTCTCTTTACTAATCATATGAATAATCAAAAGCCGATAAAAAAAGCCCTCATTTCAGTTTACTATAAAGACGGGCTTGAAGTAATAATACGTGCACTGCACAGCAAGGGAGTGATGTTGTATTCAACAGGTGGTACTTATGACTTCATAACTTCACTGGGTATTGAGGCCCATAAAGTTGAAGACCTTACCGGTTATCCTTCCATATTAGGTGGCAGGGTAAAGACATTGCATCCAAAAGTATTTGGAGGTATTCTAGGCAGAACAGAGTTGCACCAGGATAAAGAAGATATGGAATCCTATCATATTGAGCCTTTTGACCTGGTATTAGTTAACTTATACCCATTTGAAGAAACCGTAAAAAGTGGTGCTGATCATGATCATATAATTGAGAAAATAGATATTGGCGGTATTTCATTAATCAGGGCGGCAGCAAAAAACTACCATTATGTGCTTTGTGTTTCTTCACCTGATCAGTACGCTGAACTTGCCGATATTATTAATCGTAAGGATTGCCAAACGGATATGGATGAAAGGCTCAGGTATGCTGCTAAAGCATTCGCTGAATCCTCAAAATATGACACGGCAATCTTCAATTATTTATCCACTCAGTCCGGAGTAAAAGAATTCAGATTTGCAGGTGGTGCTCCTAATGAACTTCGCTATGGTGAAAACCCTCATCAGGAAGGTACATTCTTTGGGAATCTGGAGTCTGTTTTTACTAAGTTGCATGGGAAAGAACTATCGTATAATAATTTGTTGGATTTAGATGCAGGGATAGGGTTGATACGTGAATTTAGTGAAACAACTTTTGCCATTCTTAAGCATAATAACCCGTGCGGCATTGCATCAAGGCCAAATTTGACAGAAGCATGGAAAGCGGCGCTTGAAGCAGACCCTCTGTCAGCCTATGGTGGCGTATTTATTACAAATACTGTGATTGATGAAGTCACAGCAACAGAGATCAATAAGTTATTCTTTGAGATCATTTTAGCACCGGGTTATGAAAAAAATGCAATAGAACTTCTCAAGTCGAAGAAAAATAGAATAATTTTGCAGACTAAAACATTTGATTTTCAGGCAAAACAGTTTAGAAGTGTTCTTAACGGTGTATTACAGCAAGATAAGGACTTAAAGATTGAAACCACTGATGATTTAAACGTAATAACCGTTAAAGGACCGGATACCGAACAAATGGAAGATCTGCTTTTCGCCAACAAAATAGTAAAACATAGTAAATCGAATGCTATTGTTTTGGTGTCAGGGAAGCAACTGCTTTCAAGCGGGATAGGGCAGACGTCAAGAGTAGATGCCTTGAAGCAGGCTATTGACAAAGCTAATTTTTTCGGGCTTAACCTTAAGAAGGCTGTAATGGCATCTGATGCTTACTTCCCTTTTGGCGATTCTGTTGAAATAGCTCATAAAGCAGGTATTGCCAGTGTAATTCAACCCGGTGGGTCGATTAGAGATAAAGAATCGATTGATTACTGCAATATTAATGGAATAAGTATGGTCTTCACCGGAGTAAGGCACTTTAAACATTAATTACTGTTGTAAGCTTATAATAAATAATAGAAAATAACTCAAAATAAGATGGGACTTTTCTCCTTCATGACTAAAGAAATTGCAATGGACCTTGGCACTGCCAATACCATTATCATTTTCAATGATAAGGTGGTGGTTGATGAACCATCCATCATTGCAATAGAGCGTAATACAGGAAAAATCATTGCAGTAGGTAAACGGGCCATGATGATGCATGGTAAGACCCACGAAAATATAAAGACTATTCGTCCGTTAAGAGATGGTGTAATCGCTGACTTCCAGTCAGCCGAATATATGATCAGGGAACTGATAAAAATGACAGGGCCAACCAGGAGCCTGTTTCCCCCTGCTCTTAAAATGGTAATCTGTATCCCTTCAGGGATCACGGAAGTAGAAGAAAGAGCTGTTAAGGATTCGGCAGAGCAGGCTGGTGCCAAAGAGGTCAGATTAATACATGAACCTATGGCTGCTGCTATCGGAATAGGTATTGATGTACTGGAGCCTACGGGTAATATGATCATTGATATTGGTGGTGGAACCAGTGAAATTGCTGTAATTGCTTTGGGGGGTATTGTCAATAATAAATCAATCAGGATTGCCGGTGATGATTTTAATAATGATATAGAAGAATATATGCGTAAACAACACAATATTAATATTGGTGAACGCACTTCTGAAGCTATTAAAATAAATGTAGGTGCTGCCATTACTGAATTAGATAATCCACCACCAGACTATCCGGTACACGGTAGGGATATGCTGACAGGGATTCCTAAAGAGATTTATGTAAACTATTCTGAAATTGCTCATTGCCTTGATAAGTCAATTAGTAAAATAGAAGCGGCGGTTTTGAATGCTCTTGAAATGACCCCACCGGAGTTGTCGGCTGATATTTACAGAACAGGTATATACCTGGCAGGAGGAGGTTCTATGTTGCGTGGGCTCGATAAAAGGTTGCATTTGAAGACTAAGCTTCCCGTTCATGTTGCTGAGGATCCATTAAGGGCTGTGGCAAGGGGAACAGGAATAGCACTTAAGAACTTCAATAAGTTCACATTCCTTATTAAATAATGCAAAATAGGTTTCTGTTAAGCTGAAGTGAGTAATTATGCGTCATATTCTGGCATTTATCTGGAAATATAATTTCTTCTTTTTATTCCTGGTGCTGGAAATACTATCAATCACTATTTTGGTTAACAGAAGCTATTTTCAGCGATCAGTAGTTACCAATCTGACCGATAGCATTACAGGATCTGTTAATAATGCATATTCATCCGTAACCGGTTATTTTTATCTAAAAAAAGAAAATGAACGGCTTGCGATGGAAAATGCCATGTTATGGAAAAATCTGAAGAAAGGACAGGTAACTACTGATACGCTTACCATACATCTGGAGGATACCCTTAACCGGCAAAATTATTCCTTTACGGTTGCTAAGGTAATCAGTAACTCTACTAACCAACGCAATAATTACATTATGCTTAATAAGGGGAAACGCCACGGGATAAAACCCGATATGGCGGTCATGAGCCCCCAGGGTATTGTTGGAACAGTGGTGAGCGTATCTGATAATTTTAGTTGGGTAATGTCCATTCTGAATAAGTATTCAAAAGTAAGTGCCAGGATTAATAGGTTAGACCAAATGGGGACAGTGGTTTGGCAAGGGAATAATCCGAACTTGGGTACGCTGACTGATATTCCTTCACACGTTAAAGTGAAGATTGGTGATACTATTACTACCAGTGGTTATAGTCACATTTTTCCTGAAGGAATTATGGTTGGAAGAGTCAATAATATTCAAGTAAAAGGTGGTGAGCACTTTTATGATATTCAGTTTAAATTCTCAGCTGACTTCAATAGCCTTACCTATGTTTATGTGATTACAAACTTATTCAGAGAAGAACAAGTGGATTTAAGTAAAGAGATTATCGATGAATAGATCGTATCCATATATAATAGGACGATTCCTGGTTTTAGTAGCAGTTCAGGTACTACTCATTGACCATATCAACCTGGGTGGATATATTAATCCTTCATTGTATGTGTTGTTCATACTACTGTTGCCCTTTCAGACTCCCGGTTGGTTATTGCTTACATCTTCATTCCTTTTAGGATTTAGTATTGATATTTTCAGCAATTCTATGGGCATACATTCTGCCGCTTCTGTTTTTTTAGCATTTATGCGCCCATGGGTTATTAAAGGAGTGGGTGCTCCTGCTGAGTATGAAGGTGATCTTAATCCCGGCATACATGATATGGGAACTAAGTGGTTTATCATCTATTCCACATTACTGGTTCTGGTTCATCAATTAGTTATCGGCATGCTTGAAACATTCCGTTTATCAGAAATAGGAATGATTTTATTCAGGCTCATACTTAGCTCTTTAGTTACTGTATTGCTGATTGTGTTGGTTGAGTACCTTTTTATGAATAAAAGAAAATGAGTGGTATAGTCGATTGGCTATCCATTAAAATGTTATTTTTGGAAACTAAAATTGTCACTATGAGAAATCTGATTTTATTCCTGACCGTGCTCATTACTTTATCGGCATGTAATTCACGAAAAAGTAATGAATTCATTATCAATGGAAATATTGAAGGTAAGTTTACAGGAAATGTTTACCTGCAAAAGAATATAGATGGTCGTTTCCAGATACTGGATACTGCAAAAGTTGAAAATGGTAAATTCAAATTTCAGGGTGTGATTGAGTGCCCTGATATTTATTATATAGGTATTGACGAATCACGTTTTGTAGGTTTCTTTAATGAAGCTTCTGATATAAACATTGCTTTTAATATTGACAGTTTGAATTCTCCTAAAGTTACGGGTTCAAAATCAGATGTTGAGTATAGGAGCTATTTGAAAACTATGGATGAATATCAGTCTGCTCAGATTGGGATATATTCACAATATAATGAACTAGTCCGAAATGGTGATTCAGCACAAATGAAGACGCTTGAAGCTAAGATAGAAGGAATAGATAAAAAGCATAAAGAACAGATAATTAAATATATAAAGGATAATCCCTCATCATTTGTATCCCCTTATATTGCCATGCGTCATTCTTATGAACTGGAGCTGAATGAACTTAAAGAAATAACCGCCGGTTTCCAATCGGAGGTAAAAGTATCTCCTTTTTCAAAGCAGCTTGAAGAGCGTATAGT
>JBAXYX010000140.1:0-6438 GCA_041670625.1 Lentimicrobiaceae bacterium
AGTATATAAACTTTACGGCTTTCTATTCATTAACCACCGTATTCGACAAAACCAAAGCCCCTGATATCTACCCGATATCTCTCGGCATCGCCCTCAGGCCCTTCTAAACCCCCGAAGCGCTAGCCCCGGCAAAAACGCCACGCTCGCGTCTCCCTGTCCAAACACCACACCATTGTCTCCCATCGTCGTCTCGTCGTAGAGACACCACGCTGGTGTCTATAGTATAAGGAACATCCCTCCCATTAGAACGAGTCCGGTAAAGAAACCTATATAGACCTGTGCGGGGGAATGCGTATTTAATTTTAATCGTGCAAAGCCTGTGAGGCCGGCAGCCAGTATCAGTCCGATTAATAATAGAGGAGCATCAATCAGTGACCGGTATGATAAGGCAAGAAAGCCTCCCACCAAAGCACCCATACCGATCATGTGAATACTGATCTTCCAGAAAATGTTGATAAACAAACTGACCCCTGACATTAAAAGAGCTCCTATCACAAACAGGTAATAGATCCGTGGCAGTCCAAGATTACGCAACAGGAAAAAGGTAGAAGCATAAAATATGGCGCAGATAAGAAACGGGTAGGTCCGCTCTTCTTTAATGGGCATCTCCACACTGCTTATCAGTTTTTTCCTGGCCATGATCCAGATCAGGATAGCCGGAACAATCGCATTATTAACCAGAGTGAGCAGAACGATTGACCATCTCACCCTCTCCGGCAATATCATTACGAAATAAGCATTTATGTTGAACATCAGCAGCATCGCCCATGTGAGCATGAACATCGGGTGCATGATGATTGAAATTATTCGGGCAATTTTAGTTTCCATTCTTAAAGTTAAATAGAGTTTCGTTGATCGTTTGAGCGGTTCATCGCCTGAGTACTAATCCTGTTCAATGGTTGATCTGTTTACTAAGCGATGGATTCATTAGTCGATTGGTTAATCAGTGCAAGGATTCAGTAATTCATCTTTTGAGCGGTAAATCTGTAAAGTGATTCATCAGCTAAATGATTATTAAGCAGATGACCCGGTTGATTGGTCCTCCGGTACAGGTTGTTCAATGATGGATTCTTTAAAGATCACGAACCCTGCTTTTTGGTAAACGGGTAAGGCAGCCGGATGATCCAGATCACACGTGTGCAGCCATACCTTTCGTATCGGGCGCTTCCAGGCATGATCAACAGCCCATAAAAGAAACGGGAACCCTATTTTGCGACCGGTATAAGCCTCACACAGTCCAAAGTAAACCATCTCGGTCTCATCAGGGTGTGTGATATCAAATTCCACAAAACCGGCAGGTTCTCTGTTACACTGTAATACAAATATCTCGGTATGATCACTCTGAATCAAGCGGATTAATTCATCCTGAGGAATCAGGGTACGGTCAACCCAGTTAAACTTATCCCCTACCGCATGATATAACTTCAGATAAGAAGCAGCATCAGGCTTAATAGGACCGACCACTTCAAAGGAAGCAGGGAGTGCAATAGTCATGGCTCCCGGCTTCTCCACCATTTGAAGCCACCATGTTTTTGTAGGAATTGTTTTCATAAATAACCTTACAAAGGTACACATTTGCAGATTTCCGTTTACTTCCTTAAACAAAAGCTCCATATACGAAAGCTCCATATAAGCCTGTCGCAAACACATTAAGTCCTGATACAACAATAGTGCTAAAGTACTCCGTAAACGAAATTGGCCGCCTTTGGCTAGCTGATGGCAGTGTTTGGCAGTCGACGGACTGCCAAGCGGCCTGACATGAAGTAGCCACAAGCGGCCAAAAGCAGACAATTGGCACCAAAAGTGACAGATAGTCACTGCTCCTGCTGATCTGATACTGCATCTTCAACTAACTTAAGCAGAAGCATATCTCAAATCATATCTTTGACAGGAAAGCAGTCAGGCTTGCATCAGCCGGAAGATTGAGCTTTTTGCGTAATCTGACTCGTGATGATTCTATACTTCGAACCTCACGTGATGTAATAGCAGCAATATCCTTTGTTCTGAGATTCAGTTTAAGGAATGCACATAATTTCTTCTCATTTGGAGTCAACTCCGGAAATGACTTTTCAAGTTTGGTATAAAAATCATTATACACGTTTTCAAAGTATACAGTAAAATCTTCCCAAGTTGTATTGTTTGTACTGACTTTTAATTCACTGATAATTTTATCAAGGGCCAAGGAGTTCGTATTATTGGTTCTTTCAAGATCCTCTGAAATCTTTTTTAATGATTTTATCAGTCTGTCATTACTTTCTTTTTGCTGCGTTAGCAGTATAGTTCTAGACACCAATTCACGATTACGATGCTCAATTTCAAGTTGAAGCTTGTTCTCTTGCTCTTTGAGCAGAAGATTATCTTGTTCAGATATAATATTTTGCTGACTTGCTAATTGTACTGTTGCTCTCTTCTCAAATTTGCTTTTCCTATATAATGCGATAGAGAGGGTTACCAGGAGAATAATAATAACAATAGCTCCAAGAATCACATATTTTTGAAAAGAATTGTGAAGTTGACTGTTTGTGAGTTGACTTTCAACCAGTTTTTTCTCATTCATAACCTGATCAAGATCAAAAGCCGATTGAAGTTCTAAAACTTTTTGTGCATTGCTATTCTTAACAATTGAATCATTGCAGATCGTATAATCCTTAAGGTACTGAAATGCCTGTGCATAATTTCCTTTAGCCTTGTATATGTCTGATAAATCAAGGTATGCTTTTGATTTCAGGCTCATCAGGCCGGTACTATCAGCAAACTGCAGCGCTTTACCGGCATACAGCAGAGCAAGTTCACTTTGATGATTTTTTAAAGACAGCCTGGCTAAAAGGGAGTAAGTTTCTGAAAGGACGTTTGGGAATTGACAATTTGCCTGATTTCGTAAAATTCCCTTTAAAAATGCTTCTGCCAAATTGAATTCTTCAAGAAAATAGTATACTTCACCTGCATTCTTTGATGCAATGATAATCATGTAAGGATCTCTCGATAGTTTACTGATTTCAAGCAATTTCAATGATGACGCAAGTGCTTTGTCATACTGTTTCTTATTCAAATAGTGATCATACTGCTCCAGGTAAATATCGAACTGTATCTTTTTATCAGGTACGTTCTTGCTCAAAGTAATAGCTCTATTAAAATAATCATCAGCCCGGGCTAAATTCCCAACACGCAAATTTAGTTCACCCAAACCTTTATAAATCAATGCTTCATCATAGTTACAACCCTTATTCCGAATTCGTTTTAAGGCCTTAAAATAATAATCCATTGCTACTTCCAAATCACCAGATTCCTCAAATATAATAGCTGTCAAGGTATATATTCTTGATTTTAAAAGGGAATAATCAAGAAAATGTGACACTGCAACTGAATCAGACTCAATGCTCTTTTGTAGTGTATCAAGAATATAGAATGCCTGTCGGTAATTAGTTTTATAATAGTATGCCCGAGCCAGGTTAAAGGTGCCGTGTATAATTCCTTTTTTGTAATGTGCCCTTCTGGATAAGTTGAGGGCATATTCTGTTTTAATCTGCATTATATCAGGTCCCGGGCCTGTATTTTCAGCATCAATAAGTAAGGAATCCAGTAATTTAACGGGTGTCTTCCGGGCATTTGCCGAAAAGCCATCTGATGATGACCAGATAATCAGCGTTACTAAGAAGAAAATAAACGTTGCCCGGCAACAACACTTTCTCATAAATTAAATCCTCAGAAATTATCTTTCCAAAGGTATAATTATTAATGATCTTTGACAAGTGAATCACTCCTTTCAACAAAAGCTGCCTCACACATGTGAGGCAGCTTTTAAAGATGATAAATACGACCGTTGGATTTAAAGCAATCTTTTAATTAATCACAAGTTTTGTGAAATGTTTGGATCCCTCAGTTTCCAGGCATATAATGTAATGGCCGGGAGTAAAACTTTTAAGGTTTATCTCCTTCCGGTCATTGCCATTACTATGATTCATCTCCCGATAAACAACCTGTCCGTTGCTGTTTAACAGTACTATAGTATACTCGCTATTACAATCATCGATATCTACAAACAAGAAATCAGATGCCGGATTTGGATAGATATGAATACTATTATTGGCCTTCAGACCCGGATTCTTAACATCAACTGTAAATGGACTTTCATAAGCGCCATTATCCACAACAGATTCTTTAATCCTGATTTCCCCAGCAAGATCATACTCTTCATTAACATAATCATTATTTCCGGCATTCACACAAGGTGATTTATCAGTCAGTGTATAATCATTGGTTTCCGGATTAGTAAAATTAGGTCCACTGATTGCGTTATTTGACTCATCTAAATCGCCGGTATTTTCGTGAACAACGCTTCCCCAAATAATTTGTGATGCATCCTGAATTGAATTGTTCATAAAAGAAATGTACTGATTCCCATTTGTAGATACTTGTTGATCAGCGTCAGCCAGGTTATTCCAAATAATGCAATTAGAAATAATAACAGGATCACCACCCCAACCATCTTGATTTTCACAATTAACTCCTCCTCCTATTTGCGCACCACTGTTCCCGGTAATAGTACAATTAACTATACTCCCACCAAGAAACGCTGAAACACCTGCACCTGCATAACTGGTACTGTTACCTTGAATCAGATTATTGCTGAGAACACCTTTTTCATTTAAAAAGGCACCACCACCACTCCATGCCGTATTATTAATGATGAAGCAATTTGCAACTTCACCACCCATATTCAGATATACTCCGCCCCCCGTGTCAGAATTATTGGCAGTAATGGTACTATTCTCAACTCTTGATCCCCGCATAAGATAAATACCACCACCATACCATCCTGCAAAGCTGCCTGATACAGTACAATGAGTTAACACACCGTTGCTTCTGATGATAGCAGCTCCTCCTTTACCGGGAACACTCCCGTTAGTCAGGATGAAACCGTCAAAGGAAGTTAAAGAACTAAAATCAATGGTCTGCACTATAACTCTTCGTATATCGCTACCGGCATTTGCATCGATGGTGGTAATATGGTTAACCCAATCACGCTGTTCAAGTAATGTTTCATTCCCTGCAAAACCACCGTATATATTAATGCCTTGCTTAAATTCTATTGCACTATTAAGCGTGTACATCCCTTGTTCCACCCAAATTACTTTTTGCTGACCTGATAAAATGGACTTTGCTGCAACATTAATTGCTTCCTGAATGGTTCTTTTGGCCGATGACCAACTTGAACCATCATTTTGATCATCTCCTTCAGGTGAAACATAGTATTTTTCAAACGAAACAGGTTGAGTACCAAACCCCGATTCAATACATCCCAGATCGACCTGTCCGACTTGAATTCTTACATTGTTTTTAATATCAACAAGATATTGCAGTATATAACTATTATCACCCTTGTTGATACAAGGTGACAATGCGGTAAGTGAAAAATCACCTGTACCCGGATTCGTAAAATTAGGTCCATCCTGATTACTGTTATCTGAACTTAAGTTTACATTGTCATTATTAGAGATATTCTGCCAGTTAATGGAGCTGATATCCTGAATAGCACAATTATTATAGTTAACGATAGCAAAAGTATTCACCTGCTCAAACGAAACCTGTTGTGCAGTTCCATCAGATGAATTATTCCATACAATGCAATTACTGATAAGTCCCGGACCTGCACCATACTCTCCAAATGCAGTCCAAATACCACCACCGTCAGTGCTTGCGTGATTTGAAGCAATAACGCAATTGGTAATTGTACCACCACCCGCATGATATACGCCACCACCGTTTGTACCGGTATTGTTTGATATCAGGCAATTGATCACTTCTCCTCCGCCATAGCTCACAATTCCACCACCATAGGTACCTTCATTACCAGTAATTGTACAGCCAACAACCGTACCTCCGTTCGCGCAGAATACACCTCCACCATTAAGAGCATAATTATTTGATATTACACAGTTATAAATACGCGAACCTTCTCTGGTATATACGCCTCCTCCGAAATTAACAGCAGTATTTTCAGTAATGGTGCAATTGGAAACAGTCCCGTTTTTTAACAGCAATACTCCTCCTCCCCCTTCTTCATTCAGTCCGGCACCATGAGTGATGGTAAAACCATCCCAAATGGTTTCTATCGAAAAAGCTTTTATTTGCTGCAGAACAAGTACATTGTTGTTCCCGTCAAGTATAGTTTCATTGAGCAACCAGTTGCGTTGTTCCAATGATGTTTCAGTACCTGTAAATCCACCATATACATTGACGCCTTCCTTAAAAGTAAAAGCTAATCCATTGTTTGAATAAGTACCCATAGCTATCCATACCTGATCAGTGGGTTGCGCATTGTTAACCATAGTTTGCAGGTTTCCCGAAGCATTGGCCCATGTAGTACCATCTCCTGTTGCTCCCTGCTTTACAAAATAAACTGTCTGCGCAGAGACAATTAATGATGATAACAATAAA
>JBAXYX010000141.1:0-6353 GCA_041670625.1 Lentimicrobiaceae bacterium
GTAACGCTTTCAGAAGGATTTGCCACAAAAATCGTGGCTGGAAATAGCGTCATTGATACCTTAAGCAGCATTGAAAATGTGATTGGTTCTGATTTTGATGACTATTTTGCAACGAAACTCAATGAAACCAATACGATTGATGGAGGAACTCAAGGCAGTTTAGGTGATACCATTGATTACAGCACCAATGGAGCAACGAAAATTGTTTTAAATTTAAACACAGCTCATTTGATTGGTGATAATGCCATTGCTTATAATGATAACGATGGATACGCCACTGTAACCGTAAGTGGGGCCAGTGCAGCCAATGATAAAATCAAAAATATTGAAAACATTAAAGCCAGTATCGGACATGATACTATTTATGGAAACAGTGAAGATAATACTATTTATGGTATGGATGGACACGATGTTATTTATGGAATTGCCGGAGAAAATTATATTGATGGTGGTGCCGGAAACGATACCATTTACAGTGGAAGTGGTGCAGATACCTTATTGGGGCAAAGTGGCAATGATTTGTTTAGAGGGGAGAGTGTAGCCGATTTTGCAGGCGATGTGATTGATGGTGGAAGTGAATACGATGGGGTCACTAAAATTGGACGAGGCAGCGATACGGTTGATTACAGTTTAATTGATACGACTTTATTAGCCAATGGTGTGAATGTTACTTTAGATGATGAAACCGCGGTAACCGTTCTTATTGATGGAAGCAATGATCATACCATCCAAAACATAGAAAATATTATTGGTACTACGATAAATGATACGATTAATGGTGACAGTGGAAACAATACACTTATTGGAGAAGCCGGTACGGATACAATCCGAGGAATGGCAGGAAACAATGT
Organism: Lentimicrobiaceae bacterium; assembly: GCA_041670625.1. Lineage (GTDB taxonomy): Bacteria > Bacteroidota > Bacteroidia > Bacteroidales > Lentimicrobiaceae > Lentimicrobium. The sequence goes on from JBAXYX010000141.1 coordinate 852, forward strand.
TATTTATGGAGATAAAATTGATGGCAGTGAACTTAATGTTGGTGCGAATAACGATTTAATCTATGCAGGTACTGGGGATGATAGCATTTATGCCGGAGGCGGTAATGACACAGTTTATACGAATATGGGAAGCGATACCATTTATGGAGGGGCTGGAAATGACACCATTTATGGTGGTGAAGGAAGCAATAAACTCTACGGTGGAAATAAAAATTTAGATGGCTCTCATACTGACAGTGGAAACGATACAGTCAGTTATGAACTTGTAAGTGGAAGTGGTGTGGTTGCACGACTGGATGCAAATCTTGCCATCGTAACTGCCAAAGGGTATGCCGATGTTCTTTTTGGAATACAAAACGTCATTGGTACGGCTATGGCAGATGAAATTGTGGGAAGCAGTGAAGCCAATATTTTAATTGGTGGAGCGGGTGATGATACCATTAATGGATTAGGTAATAATAACGTACTTGAAGGTGGAGCTGGAAACGATAAAATTATTTCAGGAAGTGGCAATAATTCCATTGATGGTGGCGATGGAAGCGATACCGTTGATTACAGTTTTTTAACGGGCACTGATTTTAGTGATGATGTTGATAATGTTCTTTATTACGAAAATGGCGTTTATTACAGTGGTATTAAAGTCGATTTAACCGATACCTCTGCTCAACGAATTCACAATAATTATGGCACTGATACACTTGTAAATATAGAAAATGTCATTGGTTCTTCAAAAAACGATTATATTGTTGGCAATGATGAAAACAATATTTTAGATGGAAAAGGGGGAAATGATTACTTTGTATTAGGACAAGGAATTGATACAATTTTAGGGGATATTGGTACGGATACGATTGCCTTTAGTGATACGGGAAGAGATGGAATCACGATTGGCGGAGTGATTGTCGATTTAAGTCGAAATCAAACCTATGGCAGTTTAGATACATACCGAGTAATAAATGACGGTTTTAGCAATGCCAAATATCTCGATAGCATTGAAAATATTATTGGAACAAGCTACAACGATACAATTTTTGGAAACAATGATACCAATCAGTTAGTTGGTGGTGCGGGGGATGATACCCTCAAAGGCAGTTTGGGTGCCAATGTTCTTGATGGTGGAAGTGGAGAAGACTGGGCCTATTTTGATGATATAGTCGTTTCTGGAATTACGGTTATTCTTGATAGTGATGCAAATAGTTTAAATGGAAGCAGTGGTAGCGCAACGCTTACGGGATATACCAATACCATTATTGGAATTGAACATATTAAAGCAACAGCCCTTGCTGATATTATTACGGGTGATCATAATGACAACACCTTATTGACTTTAGGAGGAAATGATACCATTTATTCTTCACAAGGGAGTGATTATATAGACGGTGGTGAAGGTATTGATACGGTTATATACAATGTTTCAGGAATAAGCGCAGGCGTTATTATTGATTTAACGGCAATACAAAATGATGGAGACGATAGCACGTGGGCCGTCCAAAACGATGGTTTTGGAAATAAAGAGAGACTTTACAATACCGAAAATATTGAAGGTACGACGAATAATGACTTTATAAAAGGAAATAGCCAAAACAATACTCTTTGGGGTGGTGCTGGTGATGATACACTGTATGGAGTCAGTGCCAATAATATTTTAGTTGGTGGTGCAGGAAGTGACACTTTCCGTGGAGGTGTGGGTGATAATATTATCTATGGAGACAGCTACATTACTATTGGTGCAGCTGGAACAGAATCGGCTTTTGAAATAGCCAATTCAAGAGATTTAATCGATTTCAGCGACAGTGGTGTGCCACTTACTCTGAATTTAAGTGACAGTACTTCTATTAATTATATCGATGAAACCACATTAACATTGGATGCCAGAACCTCTATTGGATATGGTAAAAATACCATTTATAACGTTGAAGACGTTCTTGGAGGAAGTGGTGCAGATATATTAATTGGGTCTAATGTCAAAAATATCATTGATGCAGGAAATGGCAACGATATTATTTTTGGATTTGGTGGAAGTGCTAATACCTTAATAGGTGGCGCAGGCAATGACACCATTTTAGGATTGCTCAATGGCGATGCTATTTATGGAGGAACTTTTGATGGTACTACGGCCGTAAACAGTGGATTGGATTGGGCAGATTACAGCTACATAACGGATACTCGAGCCATCAATGTAGATTTAACACAAGCAAACAATCAAGTAGAACAAATAGGAACACCCGCCAATGCTGATACCTTAACCCATATAGAAAATGTGAAAGGAACCAAAAATGATGACACTTTAAAAGGGGATGACTCTTTTGATGTCATTAATTCCCTTTTGGGTTACAAAGGGGATGACAGCTTTATTTCATCTAAAGGAAGTGACTATATCGATGGAGGAATCGGTTTTAACACCATGGATTACTGCAATGTCGATTTAGGAGATGGTGGAAATCGAGTTGTTGTTGATTTAGGATTAAGTAAAGCACTGGATAATGGATACCATTTAGACCCAAGCGGTGCAAATACGGCAGTAGAAGACACCCTTTTAAATATCCAAAAAGTCATCGGTACAAGTGGTGATGATAGTTTATATGGTAACTCCTATGCCAATATTTTCATAGGTGGTGCAGGTAATGATTATATAGATGGGCGTGAAGGAAATGACACTCTTTATGGCACATCGGGAAATAACAAACTCTTAGGAAGTGCAGGTTCAGATACTATTTATGGTGGAACGGGCAATGATACCTTAAATGGTGGAGCCGATGAGGATGTGTTAGATGGAAGTTTAGGTGGAAATAACACGTACATTGGAGGTTCTGGTAACGACACGATGTCAGGGGGAGCAGGGATTGATACCTTGTATTATGCTGCCAGTGAATCGGGAATTACCGTGACCCTTAAACCAACGGGTGAAGATGGAATTATCAGCAGTGCAACCGATGGAACCGATACCCTAAAAACACATTTTGAAGTATTAATTGCGACAAATTATAAAGATGTGATTGATTTAAGAGATGCCAGTGCCAACAGTACCATTTTAGCGTATGGTGGAAATGATACCATCTATTCAAGCAGTGATTATGGCGATACCATATACGGTGGCGATGGCAATGATGTCTTTTTTGGAAATGGTGGAAATAATGTCTATTATGGCGGAAATGCCACCGTTGATGGTTCTGGAAACATCACAGGAAGTAGTGCCAGTGGTACAAATACGATTGACTACTCTTTAGCAACAAACAGTGTAAAAGTCTATTTAGATGGAAGTGGTGATGGTTCAAGTTACCATACCATTGACAATGGATTTGGTGGACAAGATGAATTGTATTACATCAGCAGAGTCATTGGTTCCAATCATAATGATACAATTAAAGGGGATAACTCTTGGAATTATATCAGTTCAGGTTCTGGTGATGACTGGATTATTGCCACCAATGGTGGAGATGAAATTTGGGGAGGAACCCATACTGCTGGTCTTGGTGGTGGTGACTGGCTCAGTTTTCAAGACATCGGAGAAGATGCATTCAATAATGGAGTTGTTGCAACGATGGCAGCGGGAAGTATCAGTGGTGGTTTAGGAGTAACAACGATTCATGAAATTGAAAATCTTTTTGGAACAGCACATAATGATGTTTTAAGTGGAGATAATAATAACAATACTCTTCATGGTTTCAGTGATGATGATACCATTTATGGAACTGCCGGCGAAAACTTTTTAATTGGTGGAAGTGGCGATGATACCTTAGTAGGTGGAAGTGGCATCGATAAATACGATGGTGGAGAAGTAAGCGTTGCAGGACATACAGCAGGAATTGCCCATGGAACCAATACCATGAGTTTTTATGATGGAACCACAACTGGTGTGAACGTTGATTTAGGATTTAATAATGGTGATGGCAGTTATGGAAGAGTCATTGATGATGGGTATGGAAATACAGAAACCTATGTTCGACACATTAATAATATTATGGGAACATCATCTTTTAACGATATTTTAAAAGGAGATTCCAGTAAAAATATTATCTGGGGATACGGTGGACACGATGCTATTTATGGAATAGGTGGAGAAAATACCCTTCATGGTGGAACGGGAAATGACACCATTTACACTGCCAGTATAAAAGGTGGTAGCGACAGAGGTGACGTAGCATTTGGTGGACAAGGAATTGATACTTTTGTAGGTTCTTTTAACAGTGCATTTTTAATTGGTGGAGATGAAGCCCTTGAAGATTTAGAGGGAGATTGGATTAATTACACCAGTTTAGTATTGGGTGTAAATCCTTATGGAATCAGTGTTAACCTTGAAAACAGTGTTGCTTTTAGCGATACAGATGGCGACAGAGCCTATTTAGATGGCAATTATTCACAAGTCATTCGGTTGGACAGCGATGGAAATCCAATAGCCTTGGAATTTGATTATATTCAACAAATTGAACACATTCAAGGTACCGATGGCATCGATTTACTTATGGGAAAACATGGAGAAAATAACTCTATTATGGCAGGAGGTGGTGACGATACCATTTTCCTTAGTTCTGGGATTAATCATATCGATGGAGAAGCGGGAAGTAACTGGATAAGTTTACAAAATATGAGTGGAAACATTGGTAATTTTGATTTACTTAACAATAATGCAGGGGACAGTAAAGCTTATAATATTCAAAACGTCATTGACTTTAATGGAAACAGAGGACAAACGGTTTGGGGAAGCAATGAAGATAATATTTTCATTATGTACGGTGGAAATGATCATGTTCTTTCCCGTGGAGGAAATAACATTGTTGATTTAGGTACAGGAAATGACCAAGTGGCTGTCAATTATGGAAACGATACCTTAATTGGGGGAGAAGGTCAAGACACGATTGATATGTGGAATAATCTTGGTGCCAATCAAGGTACGGTGATGGTATTTAATACCATTACGGCTTCAAGTTATAATAGCTTAGCAACTGATTTTGCGGCATTAGGGCTTTCCAATCAAACTGTGGTGACTAATTCTATTGTTATTACAGGCTTAGACACACTTGCTGATGGAACGTATGATTTTTACCGAATCAAAGATGGTCGAGGAAGTTATGATTATTTATACCAAGATGGAACCAACCCCGATTTTGAACAATATTTAATGACCAATTATGCCGATGTTTTTGTCGGTTCAAACAACAATGATACCGTGTATGGATACGGTGGAAGTGATACGATTTGGGCAATGGGTGGAAATGACCTTATTTATGGTGGCGATGGTGATGATATTATTTTTGGTGTAAGCGGTAATAATCTTCTTCAAGGTGGTTCAGGAAACGATGTGATTTTTGGTGGAACAGGAAATGATAATATTCAAGGAACATCAGGATATAACACTCTTTATGGAAAAGCTGGTAACAATGTTATTTCTGGTGGAACCAACGACGATATTATTTATACAGGAACAGGACTTGATACCATTGATGGTGGACTCGGAAACGATACTTTACGATTTGATGGAGCCAATACCCGAGTAGTTATCAA
>JBAXYX010000142.1:0-6321 GCA_041670625.1 Lentimicrobiaceae bacterium
CAGGATTCTGAAAATTAGTTTCATAAATGTTGCCATAAATGGGATCTAACTGATCAGTGAAAACCAGGTTATCCCAGTTAATGCTTTTTTGTACAAAGGATGTCATGATCCCAACCTGCGATACCATATTCTCCTGCACGTTGATTCTAACAGAGGTTGATAATCCAACCATAGAAGTTTGAAAATAGCCTGTTCCTGCATTATCATTCATAACGATTAATCCCAAACCTCCTGACCCGGGTATATCACGTTCAGCAAAATCGAGGCTGAAGCTGTAATCCCTGAGTTCACCAGGTAACTGTGTCCACTGATCCCGCACCGACAGCCGTGCCTTTAACCCCGGTGAGAGTCCTACGGTAGCAGGATTATAGTAGGTAGGAACATTATAGAATTGCGAAAACATAGGATCTTGCGAAAATCCTGTTTGCACAAACAAGATTGTGAGAATTATGAGTGTTATTGTTCTTATGGCTTTCATGATATTTTTTTCAGGTTACAGAAATCGCTTATCTAACTTCATTAATTTTAATCATCATTAAGTCCTCACTAAATCTTTTTACGATCATCATGCTTTTCTATCTGATTAAATTGACTGTACCGTATGATTTATCATTGATTTTGCTGTTTGCGCCTACATTAGTTCCATTCCATATGCTTCCATCCTTAAATACTGCTGAAGCTTTCCACATATAGGTATCCTGGGGTAACAAGTTCCTATTGTATATGCCATTCCATCCTTCAGCAGGTGATCCGTTTTCATCAAGTTTGTTGGTTGTCCAAAGAATATTACCCCAAGTATCATAGATTTCCAACTGGTAGGATTGCAGGTTAATGCCAATAGGTTTAAATAGCCGGACTTCAGGATTTGGATTGTTAGGTGAAAAAGCATTGGGAATCCACAAACTTTTAAACATCAAAGAATAATCCATCTTAAGCGTGTCAGGACAGTCGAATTCATTCATAGAAACGAGTATTATTTCATAGAGACCATCTTTAGGGAAATCAACAACCGGATTTATATCAAAGGAGGCAGATCCAAGGCCAAAATACCATTCATAAGCATCAGCTCCAATTGAAGCATTAGTAAATAGTACCCGACCTTGTGTATTCTCATAGTCTCCGGTCATTGTAAAGGCACTGGTTGGTTTGGGAAATACAGTTATTCCTTTAGCAATTGTGTCGGAGCATCCGTTCTTATTTACTAAAATCAATTCGACCTTATAATTGCCGGTACTTTTAAAAATATAGTCAGGATTCTGTACACCTGCAAGACCAATCACGTTGGCAGAGTCTTTAAATTTCCACCACCATTGATCAACAGTTGTATCAGCACTATTACTTATATCAGTAAAGAATGTGTGATTATTCTGACACGACAAGGTATATGTGAAATCAGCTACCGGCAAATTATGTATGGTAATTGCCTTACTGACAGAGTCACTACAACCATACTCATTGGTAATAGTAAGCGTAGGATTATACTGTCCGGCAATGCTATATTTATATACAGGGTTACCAGAAGAAGAAGTGTCAGTTGCTGAGAGGGGATCGCCAAAATCCCAACTCCAAGACTTACCTTGTGATTGCGTCCAATTTGACTCATCTTTAAAGGTAGTATTTGTATTCAGACAAAAGTCAAATGATGAAAAGGCAGCTTTTGGAGAAGCGACTACCCCAACTGCCTGCTTTATAGTATCTGAAACGCTAACATTTGAAATTGTTGTTGATACTATCAGGCTTACGTAGAAAATGCCTGATGATTCATACAGGTGTTCTACAGTTGGTTGATATTCGGTATAGTTCAATGAATTGCCATCACCGAAATCCCAAGTCCAGCTATCAATAGCATTACCACAAATTGAACGATCCTCAAATGTAAAGGTATGACGTTCGCAAATGAGTGTATCAATTTGGGTAAAATCAGCTATGATACATGGAGTTTTATTAATCGAATGACTAAATGAATTGCTACATCCTGTTGAAGTTATAGTTGTTAAAGCGACATTAAAGTTACCTGTAGCAGCATATACATGTGAAGTATTACCAGGCGCATGATTTATGGTATCGTTGTTACCATCACCAAAATCCCATATCCAAGTGGTAATATCATTACCATTACCGTTTGATAAATCTTTAAAGTATACAGTGCTGTCGCATGTGCCTTCAACATAAGAAAATGATGGGTCGGGAAGTTCTGAAATTTCAATATTGGTATATACAGTAATCTGACAATCATTTACATCAGTGGCTTTCAATGAAACCATGTATGTTCCTATGCCAGTAAAATAATGGACCGGATTTTCAAGCCTTGAGGTGTTATGGATTCCAGATGAAGGGTCATCAAAGTTCCATTCGTAAGCTATAAGTGAATCATTGACAGGTGCTACAATTACAGGGGTAAACCATGTACTGTCAGTGAAACAGGTATTGGCTTTTTCAACAGCAACCTTAAGACCGGCAGGGATACATACTTCCTGAATGATTGTATCACTACAACCCCGCATATCAGTTACCATAAGTTTAACATTATAGCAAGTATCAGTATGATAGAATGTATGATGTGGATTCTGATCACTAGAGTAATAGTTAGGTTCAAATTCCCACTGCCATTCATCTATTGCTCCCAAATTGGAAGATGACTCATCATGAAATGAAACAGTACCATTAAGGCATGCATTGGTAGAGTATGTATATAATGCTGCTGGTGGAGTGAATATTTCAACAGGTATTACAACCGTACCTAAACAACCTGATGTATTTGTTACAGTGAGAGTGACATTATAAATACCAGGAGTGCGGTATATATAAACCGGATTCTGTATGTGGGATGTATCAGAACCAAATAATGCAACAAGATCATCAAATGACCAACTCCAGGATACTATGGCTTCACCGGTCGGACAATATGAGAAGTCTTTAAAACTGGTTTCATTTCCAATGCATGTGCTGGTTGACGAAAATGCTGCCACAGGAACTTCAGCTATATCAATTGCCTGACTAACAGTGTTCACGCAACCATTAATACCTGTTACAGTCAATGTTACATTGTATGTACCATATGAAGGGTAGGTATGTGATGGTGCCATCTGTGTTGAGGTGGCGCTGCCATCACCAAAATCCCAAACATAGCCTGCTATTAAAGCAGTATTCATAATTGTAGGATCAGGTTCAAAAACTATTTCCTGTCCTGCACAACTGCTTGAATAAATAAAGGCAGCAGCGGGAGGCTCGGTAATGGTGACTTGTTTAGTAGTGCTATCCTGACAACCGGCAATACTTGTTATTGTAAGATTAACGGAATAGTCACCCGCTACACTAAAATTATGAACCGGATTTTGAAGATTTGAAGTATTTGATGTTCCGGAAGTAGGATCATCAAAATTCCATATCCATTGGATTACTTCAGGGCCTCCGTTATCATTAGATAGATCCGTAAACTGTACCGGTGTTCCCTGGCATCCTGTTACAAAGGAAAAGTTTGATGTTGGCTTAATGACTACTATAATTTCAAAAGATACCGAAGCTTCGCATCCTGCCAGATTAGTTACTGTTAAAGTTACATTATAAATACCCGCATTTTCATAAGCATGAGTAATATTCGGATCATTTGGTGAAATAATGGTTACTTCATTGCCATCGCCAAAATCCCAATGCCAGGAAACAATTACACTATTTATTGCAGTTGACAAGTTGGTAAATTGCACTTCAGTTCCTGAGCAAGCAGGAGCAACATAACTGAACATTGCAACAGGTCCTGGTATTACTTCAACAGAATGTGAAACAGTTGCTACGCATTCTGAAATGTCTGTTATAGTCAGGCTCACATTGTAAGTTCCTGCATTTGCATAAATATGCTCAGGATCTATTTCTATAGAAGTACTTCCATCACCAAAATCCCATAACCAATTTAGTGTGGTATTAATGTTTATGAATGTTGAACTGACAAATGCAATGGTATCGTTAGCACATCCACCATTCCCTGAAGAGAAGTCAACTAACGGTGCAGGATTGATCACTATCGTTTTGGCTATAGTATCGCTACATGAATTGGAAGTAATGATATAAAGCTCAACTAAGTAAGTGCCTGACTGAGTGTAGATGTGTGAAGGGTTGGCAAGCGTAGAATTATTATTGGATCCTGATGTAGGATCACCAAAATCCCATACCCGGTTAATAATCTGTCCACCACCATTTGGTTGCGATAGATCATTAAAACTAACAGGCAGATCAATACAAGAGGTTGCAAAGCTGAAGTCAGCAACAGGATTAGGCAAAACAGTAACCTGCCTTGTTACTGCGTTTTCGCAACCTAAGGAAGTAGTAACGTCAAGTGTTACATTATATGTACCTGCATTAGTATAAAGATGTGGTACGTTAGGTTCATCAGGGTGGTTAATAGTTGTGCTGTTACCATCCCCAAAGTTCCATACCCAGGTTGTTATATAACCATCTTCACTTGAAGACAGATCTGTAAATTGAACTTCTGACTGGAAGCAATTCGGTTCTGTGAAACCGAAATATGCCACAGGTAATGGACTTACGGTAATCAGGTTAGTAACAGAGTTTGTACAGCCTGCGGTATCTATAATAGAAAGAGTGACAGTAAACACTCCGTTAGCCCCATAGGAATGCTGAGGATTTGGAAGTGTAGATTGTCCACCATCGCCGAAATTCCATAAGAAGTTGGCTATCGCATTAATATTCACTACTGAAGGATCGGTATAAAAACTGGTTACTGAATTTACACATGCTGCTTCCCATGTAAAGGCAACAGGAGGTGCTATACCAACATTTACCTGTTTTGTTATTGTATCACTGCAGTTGTTAAAATTCACTACATACAGGGTAACGGTATAGGTTCCGGGAGTATTAAAAATGTGCTGGGGATTAGTAAGGTTAGAATTATTGAAAATTCCTGATCCAGGATCACCAAACTCCCAACTCCAACTCACAATATTGCCGTTCCCATTGGGATAAGAAGCATCCTGAAAATTAACAATCATACTCTGACAGGCTGAAGAGAAATAGAAGTTTGCAATAGGAGCTGGAGTAATGGTAACCTGTGAGGCGTATGTGTTTTCACAACCAAATGAATTTGTGACGTTCAGAGAGACCGGATAGACGCCTGTTTCTGCATAAGTATGACGAACGTTAGGATCATTAGCAAAGAATACGGTATCAGCAGGGGAGCCATCGCCATAATTCCATACCCAACGAGTTATGTAGCCGTTTTCAGTTGAAGAATGATCTATAAATTGTGTTTCATTACCCGAACAGTTAGGCGTTTCAATGCTGAATAAAGCAACAGGAGTGCTTCGTATTTCAACAATATGTGATGTGGAAACATGATTTCCAAGCGTATCAGTTGCTGTAAGTGTAACCGTGTATGATAATGGTGCAGTAAATGTATGGGTAGGATTCATTACGTTTGAATAGAACCCATCACCAAAATTCCACAACCATTCACTGATAGAGTTTGGTGGCGTTAATGTTTCATCAACCATGAAACTTGTTGGTTGTCCTTCGCAAACATTATTCCATGTGAAGTCTGCCTGAGAATTCTGGCTGAAATATATAATAGCCTGGTCACTGAAATCCCCACATCCTGAAAAACTTTCAGCTGTCAGGATAAGGGTAACAGAACCATTAGCTATATCACCCGAGCTTGGTTGATAGGTGGGAGAAAGAGTATTGCTATTCGTAAATACTCCTGTCCCTGTACTTGTCCAGGTAAAACTTTGTGCATTGTTGACAAATGCCCCGGAAACAGTATATGAACATGACTGGCAGATGGTAACATCAGGGCCTGCTTCAGAAGTTGCATCCTTTATAATGGTTAGTGTTTGGGAATCAATAACATCAGCACATGGAGGATTTGAAGCAATCAAAGTGAGAGTTACTGACCCGGCTGTTATATCTGTTTGTCCAGGTATATAAACAGGGGTAAGGGTTGTTCCATTGAGGAAAATCCCTGAACCTGATGTTGACCATATTACTGATGAATAATCGAACGATGCTGCATCAGTTATAACATACTGTTGTCCTTGACAGATAGTACCATCTGTTCCGGCATTAGCAATAGATTCATGCTTGATGAACAGGGTCATCGCATCAGAAATATTGCTATTGCATGGGGAAGAAGATATAGCTGTGAGAGTAAGTTGAACACTACCTGCAGCTATGTCATTTGGGCTTGGCGAATATATCGGATTTAGTATTGTAGGGTTATTGAAATAGCCGGTACCTGATGTAGTCCATGATAAGCTACCATACAATGAAGCAGAACTTCCGATAATATTAAAACTACTTCCTTCGCAAGTA
>JBAXYX010000143.1:0-6159 GCA_041670625.1 Lentimicrobiaceae bacterium
ACAACAGGGATTATGTGTTTGACAGCAGTAAGTTTGAAAACCGATTCGGTATCAAAGCAACCCCTTATAAAGTGGGAATCAGGGAAATTTTAAAGAGTGAAAAATAAATGGTATGCCCACTCTCTGCGTAACCACCAAAAACCGGACCGTGCAGCTAATTGAGAAAATTTAACAGTATTCTACCTGCTGGAAGTTTGTTCTGTTTTAAAAATAATTTTTCACTCATGCGGTGTACTTGCCGGCGTTAACTTACTGAATTTTAACTATAGCTGTATCTTCAGCCATTGAATGATGTTCATAGGTCTTCCGGCCTATAAATAGTAATAGTATAGCTATGCTTTAACGATACTTGAAAGGATGGACGCTGATTTGCCATATCCAAATATGGATTCATTTCTCTTAACACAATATAATTCTGCTACTGTGATGATAATTAATTAGAATTATCTGACGATTATTAAAAACAAACACAATAAATCTATCATAGATATGTTGTATAGGAGAAAAATGATTCTGTTATAAAATATAGACTATGCATTTCTATTACAAGAGATAGAAAATAGTAAGTTTTTTTCTTATATAACATAAACCACACAATATGAGAACATTAAAAATGGAATTCCTTGTAGTCGTAGTGATTGCATCGATGCAATTTTGCATGACCACAAGTGCTCACCAAGGACCTGATTGTAACATCAGGCAGTATAGCTACTATACTAATCTTGCTGAAATGGCTATCACTCATTCTGATTACTCAAAAGCACTCGTGTATTACGACAGTGCTGCTGATTTTATCCATTCACCCTTTGCAACAGATCGATACAATACTTCAGTATGTAATGCAATCCTTGGAAATTATAACACGTGCCGTACAGAAGTGCTATCCCTTTTCGGCAAGGGGTTAAGTAAAGAAGTGATCAGAAATAATAAAGCTTTTGCCGGCTTTCTGACATCTGAATACGGGAAGGGAATCCTGGAGCAGAAAGTAGAACCAACCTATAATGTCAGTCTCCGTAAACTCTATGATTCCATTTATGCGGTTGATCAAATGAGTGTACGAAAGCATATTGCAATGGGTACTGACGATTATGATGATGTGCTTTTTAAAATGGATGTTTCAAACATCAAGGCACTCAATAAACTTATTGCAACCTATGGCTGGCCAACAGAAGATCTTTTAGGAATTAATGAACTGGGTTTCCAGCAGTACGAAACAATCATTATTAATCAAAAACATTCAAAACATCAGGTATATAACTTTACTGACGACATCAGAAATGCTCATCAGCAGGGGCTTATAGAATCTCATAAAGCGCTATTCCTGATTTCAATGGCAAATGGTACTGATGAAGCCAATAATAGCGAGGCAGGACAGGTTACTATTGTATATGACTCATTAGGAGTTTATCATGCCGGGAATTTATCTGCATTCAAACACAAAACAGGATTTTATCCATTAAAAGAAAATAGAGCAAGCATTGAAATGCAAAGGCAACAGTACGGAGTAGAACCCATAGATGATTTTCGTGCTAAGGTGCTTCTCAGTTTGAAGGACGACCGGTTCTGTTTTCGATATGATGGTGCGAAAACAACTTATGCAATCTGTTATCTAAGTGAATATGAGTATGCTGCGAAAAGATTAATCGGCATTTAGGTTTGGATGTGAAGATGTTCGTAAATAATTATATTCAACCATTCATTTGTTTATGTACGCATGAATGGTGTGACTGTTAAGAGCAAATACAACGGAAGACGTGATTTATATCAGGCTTTTCCCAATGCTTAGGTGCTTGTTTGAAAATATAAATTGGAGTCCGGAAACCATAATAAAAACGGGGCGTCACCGAAAAGCCATACGAGTAGGGATAAACTAAACTAAACATTATGAAGAATTTGTTGAAACTTTTTGTAGTAGTACTTGTGTGTACAATGACTACTGAATCTTTTGCTCAAAGAATCGGAGTAAAAGCTGGTTTGAATTTGTCAAACATGCTTATGAAGGATGATGATGACACATACAGCGACGATTACAAGATGCTGCCTGGTTTTCATGTAGGCGTTATTGCTGAAATACCTTTTAATGACATGATTTCTTTTGAACCGGGTTTACTCCTTTCGACCAAAGGATTCAAATATGAATACAACGAAACACTATTTGGTTTTGATGTGAAAGAAAAAGCCAAGATGAATCTTTATTATATTGACATCCCTTTAAATTTTAAAGCTTCATTTGAAGTGGGTGATGCAAATGTTTATGGCGCCATTGGTCCATACATTGGTTATGGAATTTCAGGGAAAATAAAAGCTGAAGCAACTGTTATGGGTGAAACAGAAACTGAAACTGAGGACATTAACTGGGGATCTGATGAAGAAAAAGATGACTTGAAACCATTGGATCTGGGTTTAACTGTTGGTGCAGGATTGGAATATAACTCATTTCTGTTTGGTATATCTTACGGATATGGTCTGGCCAATATTTCTCCATATACTGACGATGGATCAAAAATTAGTAACCGCGTATTGGGTATTTCAGTTGGTTATATGATTGGTGAAAGGTAATTACTATCTTGTTGAGTATTATGGCAGTAATCGGGAGAGCAGTCTACCCGGTTACTGCTTCATTATTTAACAGGTTGATCACTTGATTAACCGGTTCATGATGATCAAAGCAATCGAATTGGTTTAAAACAACATAAGCATTAACTATCCTTTGGAACCGAAAGTATATCTACCTGATAATGTTAATACCATTGCATTGGCAAACCGTTCATTAACCCCCAAAGAGGATAAGACAGGCAAAATTATTGAGTCAGTTGTAAGTGGTGAAATTGAAGTGTCTGACAGAAAAGTCTCAGAACAATGCTTAAAAGGAGTAGTTGAACGGTTCCTACCTGGCCACTTTATAGAAAATAGATTGATTTTTAAACGGGGGAAAGAGGCTGACAATATTGATGCAGCCATTGAGTGAGCCAGGAAAGCGTATGTTGATTACAATGTAAAAGTTGGCAGAGATTATGAATATGCATTAAGAAATTTGTAGGCTAAGATTACTTTTCGTGATTTTATATATTAATAATTGGTCATTTCATAAATTTACCTTAGGTTTCTTTGTGAGAAGATGTCACCAATTATGACAACTATGAAATCTATATTAGTTATAGTATTACTATTGGCCTCAGTTTCATTGAAAGCACAATGGGTAGAGGGTAAAATCACTTTTAATGACGGCCAGACAAAAGTCGGTTATGTCAAGAATATTGTGGATGCTAAAGCGGCATTCATTGAGTATAAAAAGAGCCTTAAGGATAAAGCTATTCAGATTGGCAGTAATGAACTGTTCCAGGTTCAACTAAATTTCCCTGATGGTAATACATTGGTAGCTAAATACATTCAGACAATTGATCTGAATAGAGGAGGAGAATTTATGGTATCAAAAAGCAAGTCTTGGCTTCGCTTGGTCTATATTGGAGATTTTGATGTTTTAAGTTATTTTACTGAATTTACGAATAATTCAGACTATTACATCAACTGGCCTGGGGAAGATAGTGCGACTATGATCTATATTAAAGCGCCAAAAGCGTCAAACGCTGAAATAATATATCAACTGCTAAAAAAATCAGTAGCTGTTATTTTCAAAGATAAATGTGATTATATGATTGAATCTATGGATGAAGGCAGCTTCAAACCTCTTCAAATTGAAGATATTCTGCATTTTTATACAGAGCGATGCAAGAGCACATTGGAATTACAGGCAGCCACTAAACAATAAAGCTTTTGCCGGCTTTCTGACATCTGAATACGGGAAAGGAATCCTGGAGCAGAAAGTTGATACAACCTATAATGTGAGTCTCCGTAAACTCTATGATTCTATTTATGCGGTTGATCAAATGAGTGTACGAAAGCATATTGCAATGGGTCCTGACGGTTATGATGGTGCGAAAACAACTTATACAATCTGTTATCTAAGTGAATTTGAGTATGCTGCGAAAGGATTAATCGGCATTTAGGTTTGGATGTAATTAATATTTTTACTCTTTAGAATACCAAAGGAGCAGAAAATTCTCTGCTCCTTTAATGCTTATGTTCTACATGGTGGTTCATTAATTGATTTACTATACACATCCTTTAAATAATGATTACTTCCTGAATAAGATGAGAGAAAAATCCATACATTTACAGGAAGAATGGAACATAATGTCTGCAATCAAATGTTGCCATGTTGATATATTGACATGCAAGCTTCTGATATCAAAGCAATCGAATTGGTTTAAAACAACATATGTATTCACATCCTAAACTTATTTTATGAAATCAAAATTTACCTTAATTGCCCTTGCTGGTGTTCTGGCATTCACTGCTTGTAAAAAAGATAAAGATGAACCTGAAACGCTGACACTGGATAAAACTGAGATTACTCTGCAACATAATATTGCTCAGCAATTAAATGTAACACCAACCCAAACTTGCACATGGACTTCTGCTGATACCAATGTTGCTAAAGTAACGCAAGCAGGTTTGGTGACCGGAGTGAGACTTGGAAATACAAAAATCACCGCAAAAGCTGCGTCAGGTCTGATAGCTGAATGTAATGTTACGGTGGAAGCTGCCAGCTTTTTATACAAAGAACCAGCTTATAAGTATGGCGAATCTATAGCTTATGTTAAAAGCAAAGAAACCCGATTTTTATTGAATGAAGACTTACATGGTTTGGCATATCAAGGTGAGAACTCAGATGTATCATTAGTGGTTTACATTTTTGATAACGATGCTCTGATGGTTGCTGATGTGATGCTTAATGATTCGATTAACAATTTCCCTTTGGCTCAGAAGTTCCTTGAGGAAAGGTACATTTATCTGGGTACCCAGGATGGCGTTGTCTTTTATATGGATTATCTTGGCAATTTTTTAGGTCTTAGTATTGATGATAATTTAGGGTTGAATGTGTTGTATTACACTGATTTAGAAGTTAAGCAAAACAGGAACATTGTTATGGAAGGCTACCTGAAAGCTCTGAAACAGTTTAAACGGTAATTACTGAAGTGGATGTAATTAATCTCTGATGCGAATATCATTGGACTTTGAAATGAATAGCTCTGAACAATGCTGCGGATGTTGTTGGAGTTTGCACTCACATTGTATAACTGCGGTAGTCGGACTGAATTTCTCATTAGCTAATACCGGAGCACACACTACTCATAGAGTGGGGCTTTGGTAAAATGCCGGGTTGCCGGTTACAAAATATCATTACTTCTGTTAACTTTGTATCTAAGCTTAATAGAAGTAATGATTTTTTTTATCACTATAAACTCCATCATCATGAAAACATTGAAAGTATTATCTATCTCTGCTTTAGGCTTAGCCGGCCTTTTTGTTTTGAACTCATGTGCCGGCATTCCTAAAGGTGCGGTTGCTGTTAAACCTTTTGACAAGGAAAAATATCTGGGCAAATGGTATGAAATAGCACGTATGGATTTCCGCTTTGAACGTAATATGAATCAGGTAACTGCTGAATATTCCAATAACGAGGATGGTTCCGTTAAGGTGTGCAACCGTGGTTATAATTATGTTACCAAAGAGTGGAAACAAGCCATTGGAAAAGCCAAGTTTAAAGGTAGTCCTGATGAAGCAAGGTTAAAAGTGTCATTTTTTGGCCCTTTCTATTCAGCGTATAATGTAATTGCATTGGATGATGAATACAAATATGCACTGGTGGCGGGGAAAAATCTGAAATACTTATGGATATTATCGCGTGAAACAACTCTTCCCGAAGCTATTAAAAATCAGTATTTAGATATCGCCAGTGGATTAGGCTATGATACTTCAGCACTTATTTGGGCTGATTTTACCGGTAAACTCTGATTTTAGAAAACTTTAGAAGGTGCTACAGGCTTCTACTTGATGATTACAATAGGCTTGGTTATCAAGCGAATGATAATCCTGCAGGATAATGTACTTTATCTTTCGATCCTAACAATGGGCGCTCTTTCCTTTGACTGATGGGTATGCAATGCTTAATGGGCCGTTTTGTTTATTAACTATCACTACTGTCCGACTAAATATAAAAAGATCGATTTTATTGAGCTAAAATGCTCATAATCAACTGTGATTATTTAAATATTTAAAGTGACCCCCCTCTTCTCAAATTGGCATAATCAACTG
>JBAXYX010000144.1:0-6153 GCA_041670625.1 Lentimicrobiaceae bacterium
CCCGGACAGCAGGGAAACGATTAATTAAACCGAGTGCCAACACGGCTTTAGAATTGTAATTTCCCCTTACTATATATTATGTCATTCGACTTATATATAGGTTTCTGAGGAAATGCTGTTCTGAAAGTGTGTTGGCACTCGGTTGGAGGTAGATAAAATGATAGCAATAAACGACGTTAACAACTATACAGCAAATGGAATTATTGTTCACCCGCTTGTACCTGCAGTTTCAGGAGATAAAGACACCGGGAAGAGGCCAATTGTACCTAACTGGCAAACAAGAACTATACCTTATGATGTTGCTTATATTGAGCGCGAACTTTCACGGGGTGCTAACATAGGGGCAAATTGTGGAAAGGCTTCTGACTTAACGGTCATTGATATTGATTATCATATAAAAGGTGTTTGGGAGTATGTTTTCGATGGTGTAGACACCTCTTCATTTGTGACCCAGACTCGCACACAGAAGGACGGTAAAAAACACTATATGTTTAGATACTGCCCTGACCTAAAAACATGTGTTAATCAAGAACTTGGTTTTGATATCCGAAACGATAAAGGCAATATTGTCTTAGCTCCCTCTGTGCACTATGAAGGGGATGTTTACAGGCTTTCAGATAAAATAGAATTCCGTCCTGAACTCCCTGCAATAGTAGCAGAACGAATAAACGAAATCATAGGTATGTACTCACAATTAAAGGCAGTGTTTACAAAGTGCAGACCATGTTTTTATAAAATGTGGAAAGCTGTCTTTGTGGATGAACACAGTGATATTTATCACGACACAACCGTATTTAGGCAGGCAGAAGGTAGGGCTAGGCATCTTTACTTATTTGCTGAACTTAAAGCCAATGGTGCAACCGACGCACAGTTAATGCTCGCTTGCTGGCTTATATTTGGGGAGTTCTTCAACGAGGTAGAATCATCAAAGGGTATCAACGGCATAGACTCAAAGAAAACACCTAGAAACACCACCCTGCAAGCTGACGAGTACTTTGGCCGATTTATGCAGGTTGAAAGCGTAGTGAGTGATATACCTTCCGAACCTGAGATGGACGAAATTAGCCTTGCAGAATTAAAGACCTTAAAACAGGATTTAAACACAAGAAGGATGCCAGACTTAACGAGTGTGCTTCACGAAGACCATTATATTAATAAAGTGACTTCGTGGATGTCTGGACTCTCTGACACATACTATGAGTATCAGGTGTGCTCTGCGCTGTGGTTTTTATCTGCTGCAATCCAGCAAAAAGGTTGTATAGCACTAAAACAAGGTACTGTATACCCTAACCTGTACATATTGATGCTTGGTCAGTCGACGAAAAGCCGCAAAACTACAGCAGTAAAGAAAATAAGGGATATCTTCGAAAGTGCAACAGGTGAGGAACTCTTTAACGATGATCCAACTGTAGAGGGTTATCTTGAAATGCTGGCAAAAAACCCTGTTCAGAACTTTATACGTGACGAGGTTTCCGGTTTAATGGCAAAATACCATAAAAAATATAATGACGGTATTTTTGACCTTGAATGTAACATATTTGACGGGGAATCTGTACGAAAAATTAAAGCTGCGGGCAGGGAAAAGGAGCCAAAGGAAATTATAGTAAATAAACCTTATGTGACTCACCTTTATGCAACCACGCCAGATAAGTTTGTAGGCACTATGAATATGGATGACTTTCAATGTGGTTACGGGTACAGGTTCCTCTATTCGTTCCCTACATATGCTAAGGCTAGAGGTGACTACACCTTAGAAGATACTGAAAGTGTTGAAGCATGGGCTAACGTGCTGGCAGCAACCCGTACTTTATACGATAGGTACAGGGATGCGGCACACTTTAAGTTCTCTATGACCACTGATGCGCTCAATTTATTTAATCGTATTGGTAGATGCCTTGAGGACGCAGGAGAAGAACTCCATAATGAACAGCTTGATTCTGCTATAGGCAGGGCACAAGACAACATATTAAAACTTAGTATGTTGATTGAAATTGGTAAACCTGAACCTTCGCATGAAATCACAGAGGAAAGTATAGGCATATCTGCGCTTATGATGCTTAATTTCTTTTTACCCTCATACATGCAAGTCATGGATAGGGTAATGACTGATATAAAAGCAAACAAAATTGAAAAAGCCATTACAGTGATTCGCCGGATGGGTGGTACTTGCACAAGGTCAACACTTGTACAGAACGGGCATTTCACTAAAAAAGAGTGTGATGAAATCGTCGAGGCTATGGTTTACGGAAATATCGTTATTGAGCGCAAGGTTAAGGAAACAAAGCTAGTGACCTACATCCTTACCTCTGAAGCTAAAACACTGGATGTACATATCACAGACTTAACAGATATGTACACTAAACTTAGCAATCTTAGCAATCTTAGCAATCTTAGCAGGTTAGCAGACAGTACACTAACTCGTGCTAAGATTGCTAGGATAGATAAACCATGTATAACGAGCGGGTCCGTGTTGAAGGTTGTAAATAATACTGCTAAGATTGCTAAGATTGCTAAAATAGCTAAGATTGACGAAGAAATCACAGTTACAAATTCAGATTCCGACTGTGACACATTCTTTGAAGGGGTGGAGTAACATGGAAACAGCTTACAG
This sequence comes from Lentimicrobiaceae bacterium, assembly GCA_041670625.1. GTDB lineage: Bacteria > Bacteroidota > Bacteroidia > Bacteroidales > Lentimicrobiaceae > Lentimicrobium. The sequence goes on from JBAXYX010000144.1 coordinate 2,612, forward strand.
CGAGTTCCATAAAAGAAACATGCCTGTAATAAGGTGTACTGAAGACATGAGTATGAAGGGGGGTCATGTAGTAGGCTGGAAATTTAAATGTCCATTCTGTAAAAAGAATCATTATCACAGTGTAGGGGAGGGTCCGAGGGTTGCACACTGCACATCAAACACAAGTCATTACAAAACTACAGGGTATTATCTTAAGCTCGAGGGGGTAGAGTAAATGCCCCCTACCTTGTACCTTGACATAGAAACAACAGGCTTAGACCCGTATACCTGCGAACTTGTAACCATTCAAATAATGAATGAGGCGAGGAAGTCACTGATAATTAAAGACCCTACATCTTTGAACAATATAAAACCACAGCTTGAAAAAAGCCTGATAGTAGGGCAGAACCTTAAGTTTGACTCAAAGTTTCTGAAATACAGGTATGGTATAACCCTCTATAACGTATATGACACGTATTTAGCAGAAATAGCAATATCAGGCGGTCAACTTGCAGGTAGAAAAGGGGCATCCCTTAAAGACTTGGCTCTGAAGTACTGTAATGTTGAAATGGATAAAACCGAACAATGCGGTTTTAAAATTGGTGTACCGTTAACAGAAGAACAAAAACAGTATGCAGTAAATGACTTAAAATGCCTGCCTGAGATAATGAGACAACAGCAGGAAAAAATAAAACTCTTGGGGCTTGAACGCGTAATAGAAACAGAGATGAAAGCTGTTCCTGCTGTAGTGTGGTTAGAACTCTCCGGAATGAATATAAATAAAGATAAAGTCGAGGAGATAAAAAAGAAACTTGAAATACAGAGGGACACAGCAAAAGAATATTTAGATAAACAGTTTGCACCGTTCGATGTTAATATTAACAGCCCTGCACAGCTTAAAGCTGCACTGAATAGGCTTGAAATCCCCGTAAAGAATACAAGCACTGAGGAAATATCAAAGCATACAGGCAAGGTTATAGAGGCTCTAAAGGAGTATAAGGAGGCTTCTAAGCTACTTAGTACGTATGCAAACAAGATGAGCGAGTATATTAACCCTGTATCAGGTAGGATTCATTCTAACTTTAATCAGTATGGTGCAAAGTCAGGGAGGTTCACAAGCTCAAAACCTAACTTACAACAGCAACCATCAAAGTTTACTGAATGGAGATCCATATATACAGCAACACCTGGCAATAAGATAATTTCAGCAGATTACTCGCAGATCGAGTTAAGAATAATCGGGCAGGTGTCACATGATAAAGAATTCATTACAGCATATAATAACAATGTGGACCTTCACACATTAACTGCATCCAAAATATATCACATACCAATAGATAAAGTAACAAAACAGCAACGGAGTATTGCAAAGCCAGTTAACTTCGGGATTGCTTATGGTATGTGGACACCTGGTTTAATATCTGGTCTTCAGAAAGTAGGAATAACAATCGGTACAGAGGAAGCTGAAAAAACAATTAGGGGGTTCTATAAAGCCTATCCATCAGTCTCAAAGTATCTATGGGATATAAGCGAAGAGGGGGTAAAAGCATTAAGTGTAAGAAACAAGGCAGGTAGACTGTTTAAATTTAGCAAACCAGCAAGTGAATTTGAAAAGGGGAGCATAAAAAGGGAATCAAAGAACCTTCCAATACAGTCTTTGTGCGCTGATATTGTAAAGGTTGCAATGGCAAACATATTCATGAAACTTGAGCCTAAAGGTGTGAAATTCGTAAACACTATACATGATGAACTTGTTTACGAGGTTCCAGACGCTCTGGTTGATGAAGCAGCCAATATAATAAAGGACGAGATGGAGAAGGCAGGTAAAGTATACCTGACAGACCTACCATGCGTGGCAGAGGTCACTATAGCCGATTATTGGCGGAAGTGATTATCATGCTTGAGTGGGCTTTAGATGAAAACTTTGACGTAGTATTTATCAATAATGCTGATACGTCAACTCATAAATATTTTTGTCCGGTGTGTCGGGCTTTACTTACAGTAAAAAACAGAGACTTTGAAGGAAGAAAAAAGCTAAAACATTATGCACATTATACCTATACAAAATGTTTAGCTAATATGGCGTTTGGTGAAACACTCGCGCACATAAATGTAAAATTATTCCTTTATAATAAATTAAAACACAGTAAAACGTTTGCAGCGTTTTTAAAAGCGCGTATGGGTGAAAGCTCTCAGTATATTGAAATTGATATACTAAAAGGGGTTGAAACCGTTGAACTCGAAAAACAAACAGTAGGAACGCTTATACCTGACATATCCTTGTTTTCAGGTGGGAAAGTTAAAAGAGTTATTGAGGTAGTGGTTACACATGAAGACAGTGAGTATAAAAGGTTGGTGTATGCATTGAAGGGTATAATGTGTTTCAGAATTAAGGCAAGTGATGAGGTATATCATCGGTTAAAGCGTGGTGGATCACCAATTTTTGATGTTAAAGGCCAGCCAATAAGTAAGGTATTGGCCTAAAATCTTTTTTAGTCATTCACGGTTTAAATGTGCTCTCTGGAATTGCCATGGAACGAAGGGGTGGCAATTCCAAAGACCCCCCTTTAAACCTTTAAACTTTTAAAACTCCTTAAACATGTATTTCAACCATTTATAAACCATGATACAAATCTTTAAATACCTTTGAAACACTATGTATATTTGGTGATAAAGTTGGAAATACCAAATAGACTTCACTGCCTGGACGCTGACAAATGGGAGGAAATCCCTGACAGGACGATAGGCACAACCGGTAATGTTTACGTAGGGCGGGACTATATCCCGAAAGAAGGAAAAGAACAGTATCAGGTAAGGGTTTTTGTTAAAAAGATAGAACATGAGAAATAATTTAATTTTTGGAGTGGGTGGGGAACATGTTAAAAGCATACGATTTAAACGCAGTAAGCACGGAATCATTGACAGCGGCACAGTTAAGAATAGATTCCGGGATAGAAACGTTAATCCTTGAAATTGTCAACAGGGGGATAGAGTGCAAAGGATCCCCTGAACAGATCTGCAGGGCATCGAATGGCCTGAAGAACACGCTGGAAGCTCTGGAAACCTTGCAGAAAACCAGGACATTGATGATAACCTGCATATATGTTGGAAAAGCGAACAAATGTTACAGTTAACAGGTTTAGCTGATTTCAGACAAACCACTTAAACGTAACATTAAAATAGAATGAACGCTATAAGTTACATATACAAGGTTTAGCCAAAATTGGCTGAACTAAGTACTCGTAACGGGGTGTTAAGGAATGGATAACTGTGTTATATGTGGAAAATCGATTACGGACTACTCAGATACGCATACAAAAAAGTATTGCTCTCATGAATGCAGAATGATTGGAAAGTCGCGGAGACACAAAGAACTTGTTGAGCAATCACACAAGAAAATTTGTGAGAATTGTAATGCAGAATTCATGTCTAAGCGTTGTGATTCGCGTTACTGCTCTAATGAGTGTAGGCAGGCTGCATATAGAAAACGTGAAAAACCAGAATCAGTTAATGATAATTCAGTCTACATAATTAAAAATGACTATAGAAGCATTGAAGAAATC
>JBAXYX010000145.1:0-6145 GCA_041670625.1 Lentimicrobiaceae bacterium
CCAACAGAAAAGCACTTGTATTAAAACTCTAAGAACCATCAGACGGAGGGCGCTTAAATTACAAGACAGAGGGCGCTTAAATTACGCTTGCGGAAACAATCAGGATTAAGGATTAAAATTTCAGAATTCCAATAACTCCTTGGCAGCAATATAGATTTTGTCCTTATTGGGTAGGATAGCTTTTTCAAGTATCCGGTTAAATCCAATAGGTGTAAAGGTTGATCCGACCCTTTTGACAGGTGCATCAAGGAATTGGAATGCTTCCTCTGTGATCATGGCTGCCAGTTCACCGCCAAAGCCTCCAAACACTTTGTCCTCATGTACGACCAGTACCCGGTTAGTTTTCTTTACAGAATTGATAATCGTATCTTGATCAAGTGGTATCAGGGAACGTATATCTACCACTTCGGCTGAAATGCCTTCTGCTTCAAGCATTTGGGCGGTTGCCAGGCATTGGTGAGTGGTGTTGCCATAAGTGATAAAAGTCATGTCAGTACCTTCACGACGTATCCTTGCTTTTCCAAAAGGCACTTCAAAATCATCAGGTACTATGGTTTCTGCAAGAGGATCGTTGTACAAAGCTTTAGGTTCAAGGAACAGGGTAGGTCCTTCAGATCGGATGGCAGTGCGAAGCAAACCTGCTGCATCATCTGCAAATGACGGGTATACTATTCTGATTCCGGGGAAGTTAGTCAGGGCGCCTTCAATGGTTTGCGAGTGGTAAAGCCCTCCGCCAATATACCCGCCTGATGCCAGTCTTATTACTACATTAGAAGCAAACGCTCCATTACTGCGCCAGTAATCATGAGTAAGTTCAACAAATTGCTCCATGGCGGGCCAGAAATAGTCAGCAAACTCAGCTCCTTCAACTACTATCCTGATTTTTTTATCAAAACGGCTCATTCCATTAGCTGTACCCAATATAAAGTCCTCAGCAATAGGGGCATTGAATACTCTTGCAATACCGAACTCCTGCTGCATACCCTTGCTTACATTAAAGATTCCTCCTTTTTCTTTGTTCGCGATATCTTGTCCCCACAGGTACGTATCGGGATTATGCCTGAACTCAGCTTTCAGGGTAGTATTGAGTGCCTGGATTAATTTGAGCTTTTCACCGGTAGTGTTATCATGAACACCGTCGGGGTATTTAACAGGTTTATAGGGGTCAGGTATAACGAATTTGAAAATACTTGCCGGATCAGGATCAGGAGCTGCCAATGCCTTTTTGTGAGCTTTTGATACTTCATCTTTCACCTGGCGGTCAATCTCATTGAGCTCTTGTTCGCTGGCCCTTTCAGAGATAATCAGAGTCTTCCGGTACCTGTCGAATGGATCAGAAGCAATGGCACAGTGCCGTTCATTATCATCGCGGTACAGTTCCTGTTTGTCGGAATTAGAATGAGAGTGAATCCTTACAACACTTGCATGTACAATAACGGGCATCTGCTTTTCCAGTGCATACTGATGGGCTTCGGTCATGGTGTTCATCGATGCAAAGACGTTCTTGCCATCGCAGTACATGATCTTCAGATTCTTAAAGCCTGCGAAGTTTTCAGCGGCACGCCAGTTAGCAGTCTGATCACGCTTAGGAACTGAAATGCCATAGTTATTATCCTGAATTACAAATATTACAGGAAGCTTTTCATTGGAAGCCCCGTTGATAGCTTCATATACATACCCTTCGGAAGTTGCTGACTCTCCCATTGAACAAATGGCGACTGCTTTTGCATGGTATCTCTTGATTCCCCTTGCAACACCCACCGCGTGTAATGAATGATTACCCGTAGCAGATGAAACATTATGAATATTCCATACCGGTTTGGCAAAATGGTTCGACATGTGCCGGCCCCCACTGGCTATATCAGTGGCTTTTGAAATACCATTGAGTATTATTTCTTCGGCAGTAATCCCGGCAGATATAGCCGTCTGCATATCGCGGTAATAGGGAAACAAGTGATCTACGCTATGTACAAATACCTGGCCAATTGCCAGTTGAATAGCATCATGACCGGCATACGGTGCATGATAGGACCACCCCAGGGCTTGCTTTAAATAGTTGGGAGCCCGTTCATCTAATCTGCGGCCAAGTGCCAACAGGTAGTACCATTTTAACAGAGTTTCTTTCTCAGTATTTTTTATACCAAAAGGTGTTTGAGTGACCATTTTATTAGTAAGCATTTTTACCTTATTAGTGTATCCGGAATTCCTTAAATATCAATGCTTAGTAACAATCCATGATGGTTATTGTTCATTGTCTCTGATTCCGGAACAAGATAAAAGCATTGATTCAGTATTTGGGATAAGTACCAGTTATACAGTATGTTGTGTATTATTTTTTAGAAGCAACATGCATATGTTTGTTATTGCTTGTAACTGATAGATTAACAGTAAGATAAGGCGGTTTTTTGTATTGATATGCTTCCATAGACGGCGTATTTAAAACAGTAACGGAGTACTGATGGTATAAGCTCTGAATATCGAGGTATGGGTTCATAGTATCGAAGGTATAAGCTCAAAGTATCGAAGGTATAAGCACAGAATTTTGAGATATGGGTTCATAGTATCGAAGGTATAAGCTCGGAATACCGAGATATTCGTCCATAGGTGCAAATGTGCCTTCATGATTTATGATGTATAAGCATAGAATCACGAGATATGGGTTCATAGTATAGAAGGTATAAGCTCACAGTATCGAGACATTAGCCCTGAATATCAAAGTGGTATTATTTTTTCAGATATAAATCAACTTTTCCGTACTTTTGAACATTCGAATATTGAGGAGATTATGTCAAAAGAACTAGAGGAAAAGATCAACAAGATATGGGACAACCGCGAGTTGCTTCATACCAAAGATGCCCAAAGAACCATTGAAGCGGTAATAGGGCTTCTTGATCATGGACAATTACGTGCAGCTACTCCTGACAAGGATGGTTGGACTGTTAATGAATGGGTTAAAAAGGCAGTAATTCTCTATTTCCCTTTACGACAAATGGAAGTAACAGAAGCCGGCCCTCTTCAGTTTCATGATAAAATACCTTTGAAAACAAACTACAGTGCAATGGGTGTACGTGTAGTCCCGCCAGCTACAGCAAGGTATGGAGCTTATATTGCCCCCGGTGCTATTTTAATGCCGAGTTATGTAAATATTGGCGCTTATGTTGACAGTTATACCATGATAGATACATGGGCAACTGTGGGTTCTTGTGCTCAGATAGGTAAGAATGTTCACATTGCCGGTGGCGCCGGAATAGGAGGAGTTCTGGAACCCGTACAGGCAAGACCTGTAATTATTGAGGACGGGTGCTTTATCGGATCACGCTGTATTGTTGTAGAAGGGGTAATTGTACATCGTGAAGCCGTTTTAGGGGCAGGTGTAATTATTACCGGCTCTACCAAAATCATTGATGTTACCGGTGAAAGCCCTGTTGAATATAGGGGTATGGTACCTTCAAGAGCAGTGGTAATTCCGGGTAGTATTCCAAAAGCTTTCCCGGCAGGTATTTATAATGTATCCTGTTCATTGATTATTGGATATCGGAAAGAATCAACTGACCTCAAGACTTCACTTAATGAAGCATTGCGTGACTACAATATTGAAATTTGAATAAGCAATTGTTGAGCCGGATACTTATAATTCAGACTGCTTCACTGGGTGATGTGATTCTTTCGACCTCTCTGGCCGAAACACTTCATAGTGAATATCCAGTAGCAAAGATCGACTATCTCATCAAAGCCGGTTATGAGGATCTTTTTGCAGGACATCCATTTATAGGTGAAATACTTACATGGAATAAATCAAACAGGAAATACGCTAATCTGTTTAAGCTTGCATTAAAGGTGCGTCATCATAAGTATGATGCCGTGATTAACATTCAACGGTTTGCTTCTTCCGGATTTATCTCTGCATTGTCAGGTGCTAAATTCAGATCAGGCTTTGTTAAGAATCCTTTTGCGTTTACTTATACCCACAAGGCCGATCATATCATATTGAATAAGCCGGGGTCACCTCATGAGATATATCGTAATGCTAAGTTGATTGAACCCCTTACTTCAATAAAGGCTTTACGTCCGCGTTTATATCCGTCAGTTGATGATAATATGGCGGTAAGGAAGTGGCAAGGGAAGCCTTATATAACCATATCACCGGCCTCACTCTATTATACAAAGCAGTTTCCGGAATATAAATGGGTAGAACTAATCACTAACATTAGTAGTGCTTTTAGTGTTAGATTGTTAGGGAGTAAGGCTGATGATCAGCTTTGCCAGAAAATCATGAAAGAAAGTAAGCATAATGATATCATCAATTTATCCGGGCAGCTGTCATTCCTTCAATCAGCTTTAATGATGCAGAATGCTGTAATGAATTATGTAAATGATTCGGCACCTCAGCATATAGCTTCTGCTGTTAATGCACCGGTAACTGTTGTTTTTTGTTCTACAGTTCCATCTTTTGGATTTGGACCTTTATCAGATAATTCCACAGTTGTTGAAACTACTGAACAGCTTTCCTGCAAACCATGTGGGTTACATGGCTACCAGGAATGCCCTGAAGGACATTTTAAATGTGCTGAAACTATTGCATTATCTCAAATGTTAACTCCTCTCACTTATGGACAACGAGATAAAGATTGAAATAGAGAATACCGTACGGGTACTTGATGAAGGGGGAGTAATTGTATACCCCACTGATACGGTGTGGGGTTTAGGATGTGATGCCCTTAATTCAAGAGCAGTTGACCGTGTATATAAAATCAAGAAAAGGAATGAGCAAAAGAGCCTGATCATCCTGCTTGACTCTATTGAATCACTTTATAAATATGTAGCCAAAGTACCTGATATTACGACTGATCTGATTACTATGCTTGATGCTCCGATAACGGTAATCTATGATAATGCACGCAATCTTCCACGTAACGTTGCAGCACCTGACGGAACCATTGCAATCAGGGTAGTGAAAGATGAATTTTGCCTTGCCCTGATAAAAGAATTGGGGAAACCTATTATATCAACTTCTGCAAATATATCAGGTGAACCGACCCCATTGGTATTTAAGCAAATATCACCTGATATTCTTAAAGAAGCAGATTATGTAGTCAAACTCTTCCATGATCAATTCAACCGTGCTAAAGCATCAACTATTATCCGCCTGTTTGAAAATGGCACTTATCACGTTGTAAGAGAATAACAAGTTCGTTTTTTTACTAATTTTGCAGTTTGTAAAGATGATGAGCCTTGCTGACTGGAAGAATACTTGCAATAGACTATGGGCAAAAGAGGGTAGGCCTGGCAGTTACTGATCCTGAACAGATCATTGCTACTTCACTCACAACGGTACGTTCAATGGATGTAATCCCCTTCTTGAAGGATTATATCTGCAAAGAACCGGTTGTTTTGTTTATTGTTGGTGAACCAAAGCAAATGAATTATAAGGCCTCTGAGTCTGAAAAGTTCATTGAACCCTTTATAAAACAACTAAAAATAGAGTTCCCGGGTATCCCTGTTAAAAGGGTGGACGAACGGTTTACCTCCAAAATAGCTCAGCGCTCTATACTGGAAGCAGGACTAAAAAAGAAAGATCGGCAAAACAAAGCATTGATTGATACGGTTAGTGCAACCATCATCTTGCAATCTTATCTTGAACAGAAAGTAATCTGATAAAAATATAATTAAGTCTAACCTGGTTTAACGATAACGAGATTAAGGGATAGCAAGATTAAGGATAGCAGGATTAAAGTAATACAGAGTTAGAGATATCAGGAGCAGGGAACTAGAGAGCTTAGGGTTAACCTGGTTTAAGGATAACGAGATTAAGGGATAGCAGGATTAAGGATAGCAGGATTAAAGTAATACAGAGTTAGAGATATCAGGAGCAAGGAACTAGAGAGCTTAGGGTTAACCTGGTTTAAGGATAACGAGATTAAGGGATAGCAGGATTAAAGTAATACAGAGTTAGAGATATCAGGAGCAAGGAACAAGAGAGTTTAGGGTTAACCTGGTTTAACGATAACGAGAATGAGGGTTGACAGAATTAAGGATAGCAGGATTAATAGTTAACAGAGTAAATAGATTGCAGAAAAGTTAAAGAAAAGTAAAAGATCAGATATGGTATTTCCGATTGTTGCATATGGCCATCCTATTCTGCGAA
>JBAXYX010000146.1:0-6114 GCA_041670625.1 Lentimicrobiaceae bacterium
CTAATTATGTTGGCTTCAGGACCAACAAATTTACTAACAGCCCAAGTATTAAATGGTAATTGGACTTTAATATGTTATTCAAACCTCATAACCGGTAAACAAGAATGTAGGTCTCAAACTGACCCAAGAGGAACAATTTCACTTGAATTTAAAGACAATGGGAAAACTGGGACAATGATTGGACACACAGTTGTTAACTCAGTGACGGGAGACTACACTATTTGGGACAAAAACAAAATCAAAGTTGAAAGATTTGGTGGGACAAAAGTTGGGGAAGAAGGGTGGGGGAATAGTTTCTGGACAACAATTCAACAATCAAGTTCATTTAAATACAGTGCTGACACATTAGTAATACTATATGACAACGACACCAAAGCAATGAAGTTTTTAAAAACAGTCAAATTGAGATAAACTAGCATAGCGCTTGATAATGATAATGATAATGATAATGATAATGATAATGATGATGTAAAGAAAAGCGTCCTGTAACAGCACCTGGCCCTATGCCGGAAAAAACACAAGTAGTTGAGGTTAACGGTTACAATCTGGATCTCATTATCTCAATGGGTTACCGGGTCAAATCCCCACAGGGTACTCAATTCAGAATATGGGCAACATAAGGGCTTAAAGAATACATTATCAATGGTTTTGCGTTGAACGATTATCGGTTCCAAAGTGGCAGTTCAATGAATTACTTCACTGAATTGCAAGAGCGTATACGGGAGATTCGACGGTTGGAGTGCTTCTTTTACCAGAAGATCAAAGACATAATAGTAAACAGCTATCCGGGAGGCAGGCAGGAATGAATCAGGAATGAATGAATAAGATTAATATCTTTGACTGACCACAATGAATCAAAAAGTACACTTAACTATTACCGGTAATGGGTAAAGATGTATTAAGCATAACAATATATTAACAATTATTACTGGTGTCGATGTTCTGGCAATTGGTTGATATACAGATATTGTGTATCTTTGCCCAAAGGTTAAGTGTTTCATTGCAACTTATTTTTGGCGATTTAGGAGGCAAATTAAGAACATCTATCCCCTAAGACAAAGAGGAAGGGACCTTTTCCTTTTTAAATCCCAGTCTTTTAACCCAACAACTGAAAAATTTCCTTAAACCGTTCTTCTATCGTTTGAATTTCCGTAATGCTCAGTTTGACAAATTCCTTTTCTCTGGCGCGTTGGGATAGATGACCGTTGTTTTGTTCCAGAAATCTTACCAGCAAGTCAACTGTTTTATCGGGCATTTCAAATTCATCATCGAGGTAACGCTTGAATTCGTCGTATCTGGTGAGGTAAACAATCTCTTCAGGGATGATATTGTCCAGTGTATCTTTCACACAATCGTACAGAAATTCCGCCTGACGGGTAGAATCAAAAAACTTGTAATAATTGATGGTATTGTTTTTAACATCTACGTTATGATCTTTTGTCTCTGTCCATTCAATGAAATCAAGCAGAGGAAGAGAGAAGGATTCCAAAACCTTTCGGTATTGGTAAATATGATTCAGGATAGATGATGAAACCGGGAAGATCATTCCCTGATGCGCAAATTGTTTTTTAGCCAAAATATGGTGAAAGAGGTACCGGTGGATACGTCCGTTCCCATCTGCAAATGGATGTATAAATACGAAGCCGAAGGCTACAATCGCTGCAGCAAGTACTGCATCAAATGAGCTTCGCGTAAGAAGACCGGTCGTTCTTACAAGCCCGTCAATCAAAACATCAATATCCTGCCATTTGGCAGAAATATGATCGGGCAGAGGTTCAGCGGTAATTCTATCATGTTCCCCAATAAAACCTTCCTTTTTGCGGAAACCCATCTCGGTAAATCGTTCATTTTCGATAACTACTTGTTGCAGTCTGATCAATTCCTCCCTGGTCAGGTCATGTGCTCCTGCCTGCGCTATGGCATGGCCCCAGCGTGCTGCACGACTGCTTTTAGGACTTTCACCTTCAATGCTAAAGGAAGCCTTGGAATCTTTGAGTAATAGGAAAGCAGAAGCCCGCAAAAGGATATCTTTACGGATTTCACTCAGATAATCTCGTTTTTGTCCTGATAATTGAGCCGCTATGTATGTTTCCAGTTTTTCCGTTTTACGGATCAAAGGACAAAAGTCAGGATTACCGGGTAAGTTATTGATAACAAGGTGGCGTGGGGATTTTACACCTTCCACCGCATATTGCAACTTTTCATCAATAACAGGGATATATTGCTTTCTGGCCCCGAGATTCATTTGTTTCAACTCCCTACCATTTACCCATTCAAGCAGGAACCATATTCTACGGCTATATTGTCCTAAAGGTTCAAAGCTTACTAACTGAGTGAGTTCACTTTCGTTATAATGACCGGCAAGGAAACAAAAAACCAAGAGATTTACACCTTCATACTTCAAAGCAAACACGAGGTGTTTGTACAATGCCTGTATTTCTGTTATTCCTAAATTATCATCGGGTAGATACTTATTGGGAAATACTTTCCATTTATCCGTTTGGTAACTTTTGTTTTGTCGCGACACCAATGCTGCGGGATAAGGCACTGGCATTGGAAGATTCAGACGGGCGATTATAGCCGCATAGCCGACAATAAAGCCGGCTTCGGGCACCAGTTCACCATGAAATACGGGTGCAGACTGAGAAAAATGGGTGCTAATATCCATAAAGCAAGAATTTTGGGTGCATAGGGCAAAATACCACTTTACCTGAAACTGGTGCAATATACAATAAAAATGGGTGCAATTAACGAAAAATGGGTGCGATTTTGGTATTATGGAGAAAAATGGGTGCAATACAGGTAGGAATAACCCTAGAAATTAAAGGCCTTCTTGGTTCTTGGTTCTTGGTTTTTGGTTCTTGGTTCGCGGTTCTTGGTGCTGACTACTGACTACTGAATGCTGATTGCTGACTGCTGAGTAGTGAGTTCTTTGTTCCTGGTTCCTGGTTCTCCCGATAAATCGGGACAGGCGTTGTTCGATTTTCCCGGTTTGTTTTACCAGCTTTACCAGCCCCGGCGGGGCGAATTGTTAATAGCAGAGCATGGCCGGAACCCACAGCGTGGGTGTATGTATAAAGTATTAAATACCCTTGATCACTTTCCTTGATTCACGGGTTCCATCAACATAAGTAAGCACGAAAATGTAAAAGCCCGAACGGATATCTTCAAGTTGAATAACAGTTTCTAAATCACACACTTTCATTCTTTTTATCTCTTTTCCTGAAATATCGGTGATTGACAATTGAACCGGGTATATTGGCGGTTTATTAAAGGTAAGCCGGATATCATGGCTAAATGGATTGGGATTTATGTTGAAGTTGGTGTTAGTTATAGCCAGGGGAATATTACTCACTCCAACCACACCACCTGTGGTTGTTTTAGCACCCACACCTCCTCCACCGAAGATCATACCGTTCTCAGAATCGCTAAAATATAGACCATGCAGTGGTGAAGTTGTGTAGGCAGAGAGGACATTCCATGTTAATCCTCCATCACTGGTTTTCATCATATTGCAGTATTCGCCTTCACCAACAGCAAATCCAACGAGTGAATTGGGGAAATACAGCGCTTCAGGACTGAAATGACCCTGGCAGTTTATAACGCTTGTTGTGTCCCATGAGTTGCCTCCATCAACTGATCGTACAATTTTATTCCAACATGACAGGAAAATCGTATCCATACCAACTCTGAAAATATCCTGCACAGGACCAAAATCTCCTATTTCTGTTATAGTCCATGAATTCCCGCCATCAGGTGTTCTGAAAACAGCTGTCTGTGACCATTCATTGGTTCCCCCAACCAATATATCACTCTCAGTAATAAATTCAACTTCAGTGAAATATCCATTGAGATCAGAAGAAATATCTTCCCAGGTGTGCCCTGTATCTCCTGTTTTTAAAATTTTATACTCATCTGCAATTATACCGGTATTACCGTCGAAGAACTTAATGTCCTTTGGGTCGGTACACCCCGTGTAAATACCTTCCTCCAACCAGGTTACACCCCCGTCGATCGTATAATTATAACTATCATCGCATGCCACATAACCTCTGTTCTCATCCTGAAAATAACTTAAAAAAGAGTAACTGCAGGGTACATTTTGAAGTCTTGTCCACGTTACTCCACCATCAGAGGTTTTCATAATATCAGTACATGCCACACCTCCTTCATAGCAATCAGAGTGTACAAAACCGGTACTGTCATTTATAAATTGCACATTGTAGGTATTTCCACCTAATTTTCTTTCATCAATTTTATTCCATGAAAAACCCTGGTCGTCTGATTTAAAAATAGCTCCCAAAGTGCCTGCTACAAGTAATTCTGTTTCACTAAGATAACAGGTTGTTCTGATAAGTGGGCATGATCCGCCGAGCTGCTGTTCTGTATCTGTCCAGGTATTGCCTCCATCATTGGTAAAAAGTACTGAGGAATAATACATGTTAGTATTATATACAGCTATTCCATGCAGCTCATCATAGAAATCAAAATAGCCTTCCAACGGTCCCCATTCAGAAAAGACCTGATTCCAAGTTGCCCCACTGTCTGTTGTTTTATAAATGTAAGCATTCCAATCTCCTGTAACCATGAATGCAAATCCTGTGGAATCGTTAAGATAATAGAGCGCATCCAACATTTCATCCGGATTGCCTATCGGAATGACTTCATTTACCCAGGTGTTTCCGCCATCAGTAGTCTTAAGCCACTGTTTCCAGGCATTCTTATCATAATGATTATAAAGAATATAGCCTGTTTCAGCGTCTTTCATAACAATGTCATTCAGAACCCAGTTAACGCCTGTTTCTAGCGGTTCCCAGTTTTCACCCCTGTCGTTCGTTCTAAGCAATAATCCGCCGTCACCGGTTGCAAATCCTGTAGTATCATTTATAAAGCAAATATCGTTTATGTTATCATTTTCGCTTTCGGGTAACCTGTGTTTAATAGACCATGATTTCCCACCATCGACTGACTTTAAAATCGTTTCATTGCTACCTCCGATAAATCCTGTATTATTATCAATAAAACAAATGCTGTTGCAATTGAAATAATTATCCAACCCTGCAGGATTAAAATTCAGATTCCAGTTTACTCCCTGATCATCAGAGGTCATTACAGTTGATTTATTGGTCACTGCAATCAAGCGCTCAGAACCCGGTATCACCGTAACGCCATTTATACTGTTCTCTTGCGGTGTTGTAATGATCCTCGTCCATGCCTGCTGGGCAAACCCGGTGATTGAAGATCCTATCAGTAAAAGGATTAAAAAGAATTTCCTGACTTTCATGATGTAGAGAGATTGTATTTCTGTTAATTATTTTCCTTTGTTCAGCGTTTAGTGTTCAGCGTTCAGCGTTCAGACAAAAAATGTTCTTGGTTCGCGGTTCTTTGTTTTTTGTTCTTTTGGTTCTATGCTCTATGTTCTTGGTTACCGGCAAATCATGGTCTCACTTCCCATAAATTGACCTTGAGGGTGGGGAATACAACCCGTAAATTTTCCTGCACATTTACCGGCTTACCTCTTTGCTTGCCTGACTTCCATCTGATTTCTTTATGTATCTCCATCAGAACTTTATTGTATTGGTTGCAATCATTTGATGAATTTTTGATGTTGGTTTCAACTCGCTAATACAACCGGGTTAATATTTGTCAACGTTTCAAATTATTCATAAGGAGTATCAAAGTTAAATATTTTTCTTGATCTATATTGAATATTCTTTCCACTTTAGCAATTTGCATAGGGTTTTATCTTCTTTCGCTTTCGGGCCGTTTCATGTGCCGGGAAAGTATCATCATGACTTGATGGTAGCGTATTGCGCATTAGTTCGCAGTTAACAACAAATATACTCACGGTTTCAAATTCGTGAAGTGAACATTGCTGACGCATTCATGAAAGGCAATGGGCGAAGCACACAAAAAAATGCTCTAAAAGCTGACCGGGAAAAGGCGAATTCTTTAGCAATAGCAATTGACCAGACTTGTTGAAACAGAACTGCTGAAACAGCCAGCCCGAATTTACCATTCATTCAAATTTTAAGTTAACACGGATTAAACACGGACTTAACACGGACTATATACGCATAAATGCGTCTGAAGCTCGTATTTAATCCTAATTGA
>JBAXYX010000147.1:0-6103 GCA_041670625.1 Lentimicrobiaceae bacterium
CCGATGCTTTCACTCTCTATCCTAATCCTAGTACGGGTGAATTTACCCTTTCATTTAATGAATCAATAAATGGAACGGCAACGGTAACCATCATGAATACAACCGGTAAACAGCTTTACTCACAGGTAATCAATATCAACAAGGCTGCGCAAACCGAAAGTATTAGCATTTCAAATATTAGTAGTGGTTTATACTTCATTAAAGTTGAAACTGCTAATGGAATATCAGTTAAAAAACTGGTAATCGAATAAACAAATCATTCTAATCCAAAATAAAGCCTGCTCTATATAGAGCAGGCTTTATTTTTATACTCATAGTGGCCCCATTTCACAACATTGAGCAACAACAATCACTTCAATTTTAACCTTGTTCTTCACCCATAATAAAGCCCTATATAATTTCTTGATTTTTCATGCGACTTTTTACCATTTAGATGATTAATAACTAAAGCTATTGCTCATTTTTTTATTGTATTCATTAACTTCTCCAAGAAAAATCACTATTTTTAAAGCCATTACTAAAATGGAGTAAAAAGATAACTATACATGATAACCTCTTTACCAAATATTCTTTTAGTTGACGACATTGAAGTTAACTTAATTCTTTTAGAAACTGCTTTGCGTAAGGAACCGGCAAATATCCATAAAGCTACCAGTGGAGAAAATGCCCTGAAGCTGACCGAACAAAATGAGTATGCGCTTATTATCCTTGACGTTTCCATGCCTATAATGAATGGGTTTGAGCTTGCCAATTATATACGCAAACAATCGTTAAATACACTAACACCTATCATTTTTATTTCAGCAATCCTGTTTGATGAATTCAGCATCTCACAAGGTTACCGGTCAGGTGCTGTTGATTATCTGGCAAAACCTTATCATCATCAGGTACTCATTAGTAAGGCAAGAGTGTTTCTCCAGTTATACAACCAGAAACAGGAACTTCAGCAACAGCGTATCACCTTGCAAGAGAGTAATGACCGTTACCGTGAAGTCCAGGAAACTCTTAAGCTGAAGTTACAATTGGAAAAAGCAGTTTCGCTTGCTTCTGCCAGATTCTCAGGTAATTTTGACCTCGATAATTCAATTTATTTTATGCTGAGGGACATTGCCAACGTTTGCAATGCACCTATGGCAAGCTTTATTTCACAAAATAGCAGTATCTCAACAACCTATCAGGAAGGCAGCTTATTAACTAAACTTTCATCAGAACTTACCGGCAATATAAGGTATGCGATCAACAAAGCCTTTATTGACGGCTACGATGTCGATGTGCGTATTAGTACTAATGATTTAAAAGGCCCTTGGGATGCTCATTCAACTAATACTGATTCCTTCAACATTGCTATAAGGGTGGCTTCAGGCGAAAAGCTCTTTGGTTATATTATTATCCATAATAGTTCAGATATGTCGGGCTGGAATACCAATGAAGTCAATTCACTTACTATTTTTGGTACTATAACCGGCAATGCTCTTGAACGCAATGAAACCCGAAAGGCCCTGATCGAAAGCGAGTTCCGATACAGAAGCTATATTGAGAATGCCCCTGAAGGCATTGTAGTTACAGACCAGGCTGGTGATATCAAGGAATTTAATGATGCATTCCGTAAAATGTTTGGCCCTGTTTCTGAAGCTGAAAAAACTGATAATATCCTGAATATACTTGGCCATAAAAATGAAAGTGGATATTATTCTGAATTCTCAAATTTATTGAATGGGAAATTATCATGTGGCGAGTACTCCGTAACAATAAAGAAACAAACCCGGCTTATCAAAGCCCAAAGTGTTCGATTATCGGCTAAGCAATACCTCATCTTCTGTACTGACATTACCAATGAGAGAGAACTGGAAAAGCATATTATCCAAACTGAACGCATGGTTGCTATTGGTGAAATGGCTACCGGTATAGCCCATGAAATCAATCAACCTCTTAATACTATTTCTTTTAGTATTGATAATCTTTTCCAGGCCCTGCAATCGAACAAAGCAGATGACACCTATGTGAAAGAAAAATCAAACAAGATATTCGGTAGTATCCACAGGATGAGAAGCATTATTGATCATGTGCGCAACTTTGCCAGGGGCAATGATGATGTAATCCTCTCCTCCTTCCCTGTTTCTGATCCTGTAGATAATGCACTTTCACTTTATACTGAACAACTTAAGGATCATGGCATCCATGTAATTAAGGAACTAAATGACAACACAAAAGATGTTCTGATTTATGGAAATACTTATAAAATAGAACAAGTTCTGATAAACCTGCTCTCCAATGCTCGTGATTCAATGGAAGAGAAAAAGGCAAAACAAGGTACTGATTTCCTACCGTCCCTGCAAGTAAAAGCTGAAGTGGTGAACAACATGCTCACTGTCACTATTTCAGATAATGGAATGGGTATGAATAGTGAACAACTTGCAAATATTACAAAACCCTTTTACACAAGTAAGGCGCCCGGTAAAGGCACCGGGTTGGGTTTAGCTATTTCACAAAATATTGTTCTGGAACATAAAGGCGTTTTATCCTTTCATAGCATACCTGATGAGGGTACTTCTGTTAAAGTTGAACTGCCGGTTATCACTGCTAAAACATCCTAAGTGATTATTGTATGAGTAAAAAACTATCGGTTCTTATCCTGGACGACGAAACTGATTTCACTGATGAACTTCAGGAATTTCTCCAACTGCGTGATTTTGATGTACACACGGCGTCAACTCCCGGTGATGGTTTTGCCAGCCTGCGCCGAAGGCCTTATGACCTGCTGATCCTTGATGTAAAACTTCCGGGGATGAGTGGTATTGATATTCTTAAGCAAGTCAGAAAGCTCTATCCTTCAATGGAGGTCATTATTATTTCAGGACATGGCGATATAGATACCGTTATTGAAGCATTGCGTGAAGGAGCCATTGATTACCTGCGCAAACCTTTCAGGCATATTGATATGCAGCTTTCTATTGAAAGGACTGAAAAATACCTCCATATTTATCAACAGTTTAAAGAATTGGAGAGTCGTAATTCACTGATTTCCTCAGAACTCGAGCGATTAATAGAGAGGAATTTTATTGGTGAAAGTCATGCAATCAAGCAAGTTCTTGATATTGCCAGTACTGCATCCAAGTATAATAATACAAATGTACTTATCACCGGCGAAAGTGGTACCGGAAAAGAGATTATTGCACGTATTATCCATTATGCCAGTGATCAGAAGCACAATCCGTTCATTCCGGTCAACAGCAGCGCTGTAACGGATTCCTTACTCGAAAGTGAATTCTTCGGACATGTTAAAGGAAGTTTCACCGGCGCTATTGCGGATAAAAAAGGGTACTTCGAAATGGCGAACGGTGGCACTCTCTTTCTGGATGAAATTGCCGACATGCCCTTCGCTCTTCAGGCAAAACTCCTTAGAGCAATTGAGGATAAAAGGATTAAGAAAGTGGGTGGAATGGAAGAAATTCAGGTTGACTTCCGTATTATTTCTGCGACAAACCATAATGTAGAGAACCTGATTGAAAACAAGCTTTTCCGTTTGGATCTGTTTCACCGCCTGAATACCATTACGATTAATATTCCTCCCCTGCGTGAACGCACTGATGATATTGAACCTTTGCTCAATTATTTTGTCAAGTATTTTGCCGTTCGATTAAAGAAACCAATACCTAAAATTAATGCTCAGTTGATTGAAGAACTTACGCATTATGAATTCACCGGTAATGTTCGTGAACTCCGCAATATGGTGGAGAGGGCTATGATATTCTGTAATACGTCTACCTTGAGTACCATTGATTTCCATCTGCTCCCTAACAACAAGACTTCCAATACTGGTCCGGTTGCCCTTAACCTGGATGAACAGGAGCAAAATCTAATCCTTCAGGCTCTCAATGAATGCGGTTACAATCAGATACTTGCCGCCAAAATGCTGGGTATATCACGTGATTCTTTAATCCGCCGAATGAAGAAATACAATATTAAAATTGTCAGAGACCAGGTTTAATCCAATCGGAACTGCAGGTTTTACCTTTGAAGACAAACGGTGGTATTGATAAGGGTTGCAGGCATTACCCATAGAGATACCATGTTTTACCCATATGAACTTCAATTTTTGCTTATAGAGACTGTAAATGTTACAGCAATGTATTTCTGCTTTAACAGAACAGGACTGCAGTTTTAACGTACTAAAACCGTAGCCTCAATTTATAAAGAACTGCAGGTTTTACCTATAAAGACAAAAGGTGGTATTGATAAGGGTTGCAGGTTTTACCCATAAAAACTTCACAGCAGAATAATTCCAATATTCAAAGCCCTCAAAGCACATCGTACGCTGAGGGCTTTTTTATAAGATAGTGCCTTTATATAGCCTCCAATTAAATACCCTTTTCCGATATAAAATCCCTTTTTAACACACAACTGTGCGGTTATGTGTGTGGTTTTAATGACCCGACCGGAGGACTAATTAAAAAACAGCATTTCCCTTACTTCTTTATCATGCTGTTTTATAGGCTATTACAGCTCCTGGAAAATTCATCTCACGCTGTTTTCATAAAACAGGCACACGGGTTGCCTACGCCGTGCAATCGAACTAACCTACGATTTGCACTTTATGAAGCAATTGCTGATAATAGTCTTTACCCTTGTTCTGTTTGGAAATGCAAACAGCCAGGAATCACAACTCTATATCTTAGAGGGTGAAGGTAATGAAAAGCCTATTACTACCATAACGGAAGGACCTGAAGGAATAGCCATAACCTTAAACCTTGAAAGCTTCTCCACGCAATCCGTTCCAATGACGGAGGGTGAAGCTGAAAGAGTAATTTATCCGGGAGGGGTGAATGTAACGGTTAAAGGTCAGCCTGATATTCAACATATCGCAACCGGTATAGCCATTCCATCCTTTGGAAAAACAGAGTTGACTATTGTTGAATCAGAATACACTGACTTTCCGAATTTCAATATAGCACCTTCGGCCGGCGACCCCGGTATATATTACAATGAACCGGAAAAATATATCCCTGATACTGCAATCTATGGCCATGATTCATTCTTCCCCGCAAGCATTGTAACGGCTGATGATCCTTATATTTGGGCAAGTACCCGCGGACAGGTAATTCGTTTTTATCCTGTACAGTATAACCCGGCTGAAAAAATATTGAGAGTGTATCATTACATCAAAGCAACTCTAAAAACCTTAAATGAACCGGGGATTAATGAAGTTACCCGCTTAAGTGCTTTTTCAGAATCAGGGACTCCTGTTAACATGATGAGCCGGCAATACTTTACTAACAGCATTGAATCATCAAGGTATGCTGTGATTGAGGAACAAGGCAACATGCTGATCATTTCCCATCCTGACTTCATTGAAAGCATGAAACCCTTTATTGAATGGAAAAATCAAAAAGGCATACACTGTGATATAGTTGATGTTAATACTATTGGCGATGCAGCTAAAATAAAAGATTACATCAGTGAGTATTATTATTCAAAAGGCTTAACCTACCTTTTATTGGTTGGGGATGCTGCTTTTGTTCCTTCAAATGTAGCAACTAAAGGAGCGAGTGATAATATGTATGGCTATATAACCGGTAATGATCACTATCCTGAAATTCTGGTAGGGCGCTTTTCATGTGAAACTGCTGACCAATGCCGCATTATGGTTGAAAGAACACTTACCTATGAGAAAAATCCTGCCGAAAATGCTTCATTTGATAACTTCCTGGGTATAGGCAGCGGCTTGGGTCCGGGTGATGATGGAGAGATGGATTTTGAACATATCCGCAATATTGGCACTACTTTACATTCAAATACTTACAACCGGGTCAATGAACTTTATGATGGTTCAAGAGGTGGTAACGATCAGAACGGAAATCCCACCGCTATCCTAACTGCCGATGCCATTAATAAAGGGCAGGGAGCTATAATGTACATTGGGCATGGCAGTGTGAAAAGCTGGCTTACCTCAGAATTTTCAACTACCGATGCACGGGAACTAACCAATACGGCAACTCATCCTTTTATCTGGTCAGCCGGTTGCAATAATGGTGATTTTACGGATATTACCTGTCTGGCAGAAAGCTTCCTTCGTGCTGAAAGCAACGGTAATCCTACCGGTGCC
>JBAXYX010000148.1:0-6016 GCA_041670625.1 Lentimicrobiaceae bacterium
AGAGAATTTGAATTTTTAATCTCCACTACGGTTAAAAGCCACTACTCCATGCCGTAACTTTTCCCATGCGGTTAAAAAATGAATTAATTACCGCATATATGCGGTAATTAATTCGTATATTTACCACAAAATAGTTATAGGTTATGGCCAAATACATTTACGAACATAAGAACTGGACTGATTTTTCTTGGCAGGATAAAACTATAAACGTCGTATTTGGCGAGGTACGGCTTATGCAAGGAAAAATTATAGGGCAAATGAACGCTTTGGGTTTGTCTGCCAAAGAAGAAGCCACACTTACCGCCTTAACCTCAGACATTGTAAAATCATCAGAAATAGAAGGCGAATTACTCAACTATGAACAAGTGCGTTCGTCCATTGCACGACGTTTGGGCATTAACACAGCAGGACTCGTGCCGAGCAGCCGGCACATCGAAGGAGTGGTAGAAATGATGCTTGATGCAACCCAACGCTACGCCTTGCCATTAAACGAAAAACGGTTGTTTGGTTGGCATGCAGCACTTTTCCCAACAGGTTACAGCGGTCCATACTTAATAGAAGCGGGACGATACCGAACCGGCCAAATGCAAGTGGTTTCGGGCGCAATGGGCAAAGAAAAAGTTCACTACGAAGCCGTAAAGCCTGAATTGGTAAAAACAGAAATGGATAAGTTTCTGGATTGGTTCAATACCGAAAACCAACTTGACCCTGTTTTAAAAGCAGCTATAGCACACTTTTGGTTTATCATCATTCACCCCTTTGATGACGGAAACGGCAGAATTGGAAGAGCCCTGACGGATATGTTGCTTGCCCGTGCCGAAGGCAGTAGTGATCGTTTTTACAGCATGTCGAGCCAAATATTAGCTGAACGCAAACGCTATTACGAAGTATTGCAAAAAGTGCAACATAGTTCAGGCGACATCACCGAATGGCTCGACTGGTTTTTGCATTGCCTCAAAAATGCGATGCTGGCCACTGAAAACACCACGCAAAAAATATTGCATAAAGCGGAGTTTTGGAAATTACATGAGTATACCCCCATCAACGAACGCCAACGTATGATGCTCAACAAACTCTTTGACGATTTTGAAGGAAAACTTCAAACCTCAAAATGGGCTAAAATTGCCAACACCTCTACCGATACCGCTTTACGTGACATAAAAGATTTGGTAGAAAAAGGCATCTTGCAACAAACAAATGAAAGAGGCCGAAACGCTAACTACGAATTAGTGGATTTCAAATCTAAATAACCACTATCCCATAACATTTTTTCAGTTTGTCCGTATTTCATATAATTCATACATTTGATTGCAGACTGGATCAACAATAACATTGACTTTGACTTAACCAAATTGCCAGGGCAGAAAGAATATTCAATACCAGATCAGGGGAAAGACTTAACTTTGATATTCCATATGAAAAATTTGAGCAGATTGCCAAAATCAACCCGGTTGCATGAGTGAGTTGAATCCTGCCAAAATCCCCAAATAATATAGCTACCGAGGGATCACATCAGAATAGTTACAGTGATGCTTTATTGGTGAAATTTGCTGCGCACACCCCATCTATAGACCCTGGCGAAGTAATTGCATCACCTGATCTTATTTTTCCTGGGCAATCTTCCACATTGAGTGCATTAGGTGGCATGCTAGGAACTGGTGCCAACTGGTATTGGTATTCAGGTAGTTGCGGAGGTGCATTTTTAGCTATTGGTTCATCTGTAACGGTTTCTCCTGTTTCAACGACTACATATTATGTTAGAGCAGAAGGAAGCTGTGGTACTTCTACTTGTGCGAGTGTGACCGTGACAGTAATCCCTTTATTAGTCACTAATCCAAGCGGAGGAGAGAACTGGCAGGTTGGCAGTACACAGGGCATTACATGGAATAGCATAGGAATTACAAATGTCAAGATAGAATACACATCAAATAATGGAACTTCTTGGGAACCAATCATATCATCTTTTCCAGCCGGTGCTGGATCTTACGTCTGGGCTGTTCCAAATACTCCATCAAGCCTGTGTAAAATAAGAATTAGTGACAGTGGCAATCCTTCAATTTTTGCTGTCAGTGATAACACTTTTACCATAAGCGCTGGCACTCAGTCGGTGGTGGTAATCAGTCCAAACGGTGGGGAGACCTGGCAACCAAATAGTACACAAAACATTATATGGGGCAGTTCAGGTATCTCCAATGTCAAAATTGAATACTCGGTCAATAATGAAAACACTTGGACTACCATCATCTCTTCCTTTCCTGCCGGTGAGGGAATGTATTCATGGCCGGTTCCTAATGCATCTTCTACACAATGCAAAGTAAGGATCACTGACAGTGAAATTTCATCTATGTATGACGTAAGTAACAATACGTTTACTATAGGCACTGGAGGGCAGTCCACCCCTGAAATTTGCATAGTGAGTGTTGACAGGGCAATTAATAAAAATAAGGTAGTGTGGGATAAGCCATATTCAACCACAATTGACCATTACAATATTTACAGGGAGGGAAGTCAGGCGAATATCTATGAACTAATCAGTTCGGTTCCTTACAATAACCTGAGTGTATTTACAGATCTTACTTCCAGCCCGATACAACAAGCCAATCGTTATAAGATATCCTTAGTCGACATTTATAATAATGAGACAACATTGAGTAATTCCCGTACGACTATACATCTGTATCTGGAACAGGGGTATGGGAATACATTTAACCTTACATGGAACAATTACGAGGGCTTTTCCTATCCTTTCTACAATTTATACAGGGGAACAAGTCCTCAGAATATGCCATTATTTGCCACATTATCTTCAACGGTCAATTCTTTTACTGATTTATATCCTCCAAATGGATTTGTTTATTATGCCATTGAAGTTGAAAAGCCTAATCCATGTTCAACAACCGGCATAAATTCATCGATGTCAAATCTTGCTTCTAACGACCCGGAGGTATCTGTAAATTCACCTTTAACAAGCAAGAACATGATTCATATTTATCCCAATCCTACAACCGGGATGGTGAATATTGAGTCAGACAAGCAGATGGATCGCCTAATCATTTATAATATACTGGGAGAACCTTTAAGTGATATTTATTGCGGAAAGACCAGAATTTCAGTAGATCTTTCCGGTGAACCTAAAGGGATGTACATTCTACGGGTTATATCCAACAAATCTGTGTCGGAAGGGAAAATTGTGATTCAATAATACCCCAGTTTATTCACCCATAAGCCAATCTGCTATATGCAGATGCCTGATGCCTTCAATATTGTCTTTCCAGATGGTATCCATGGTCAACACATATTTTGGATAATGATCCTTGATTTCCAGCAGTGGATTGAATTCACGGTCTACGGTTGATTGTTCCGTCATCCTGAATGCCACCTGGATATAGATTTTTGTCGCATTGTTTTCGGCGATAAAGTCAATTTCACTTTCACCTGATTTACCCGTATAGACCTTGTAACCTCTGCGCAAAAGTTCAAGCATGACTATATTTTCCAAAATACCGGCAATATATCTGTCACGGTATCCTGACATTGCATAAAGAAACGCCTGATCTCCAACAAAGTACTTTTCCTGAGTTTTCAGAATTTCTTTGCCTTTTACATCATATCGTGGAATACGGTAGATGATAAAGGCACTTTCCAGTGCATTCAGATAATTATATACTGTATTCAGGTCTATTTTACGCTGCTGAGATTTAAAGTAATCGGCCACATTCTTTGAAGAGAATCTGTTGCCGGTGTTGTCAAACACATATTTCACCACTCTCTCAAGCAGTTCAACATCACGTATATTGTTTCGCTGAACAGTATCCCGCAGGATAGCGGATGAATAGATGTCGTAGACCACTTTCCAGGCACTTTCAAGGTCATAATTGGCCGTATACAGAACCGGGAAGCCTCCCATACGGATAAACTGTTCAAAGGCGGTATATCTGTCGGGAACACTTCCAGGATTAAAGTGGTTTCTGAATTCAAGACTCTCGGCAAATGAGAGGGGATAAACATTGATTTCAATGTACCTTCCGGTAAGATAAGTAGCCAGGTCCGACGAAAGCAGCCGTGAATTGGAACCGGTGATATAGATATCGCAGTCAAAATCCACCATCATTGAATTTATCGCTTTTTCCCAGTTGCGCACCTCTTGAATTTCATCCAGAAGCAGATAGAACTTAACTTTAGGATTCACTGCAGCGGCAATATGGTTGTATAGTTTCCCGGCATCATCCAACTCGGCAAACACAAAACTCTCTAAATTGATATGGACTATTTGCGTTGGCTGTACTCCCCTTGTAAGGAGCAACTCCTTCAATAGTATCAGTAATGATGATTTACCGCTTCTTCTCACACCGGTAATCACCTTTATGAGCGGTTTATCTACAAACTTCATTAATTGATCAAGATACAGCTCCCGTGAAATCATGATAATACTTTTTAGGGTTATAACCACAAAGATAATACATTTATTGATATTTCTTAGGGTTATAACCTAATTATTTTAACCGGTACAGGGGGTAAATTATCTCAGGTCCTTTATCGGAACAACGGTAATACCGTAGCTTCTGGATTGTTTCATATCACCACCATAAACAACCATGCCGCCCTTGTTTCCGGTGAGCTTATTCCAGAAATTCAATCCTTTGAAATAATCCGAAGTGACTGTTCTGCCTGATTTAATCTCGATGGGTAACAGGTCAGGAGTCCGGTCAATCAGCAGGTCAATTTCATTACCCGTACTGTCTCTCCAAAAGTAGATATTATTGGAAAGACCACTGTTAAGTCGCTGTTTTAAAAATTCTGTTACTACCAGGTTTTCAAACAGACTACCCCTAAAGGGGTGCATTTCAAGCATATCAGCATGGTCAATTCCAAGCAGTGCTGCTGCCAATCCTGTATCATAAAAATAAAGCTTGGGCATTTTTACCATACGTTTATTATAGTTCTTATAGTATGGCTGCAGCCGGAATAGTATGAAACTGGTTTCCAGCACACTTAACCAGGCAGCTACCGTCTTCTGATCCACACCCGTTTCAAGTGCCAGACTGCTCATGTTGAGCAATTGCCCCGTCCTGCCGGCACACAGACGTATAAAGCGCTCAAAAGTGGTTAAATCAACAACATTCTTCAGTTGTCTGACATCCCTCTCCACATAGGTACTGATGTAATTTGGAAACCATTTCGCAGGATCAGTCTTTTCGGCATGTAATACAGGATATCCTCCCTTAAAAATCAGTTGATTAATATCCGACTCCAATCCGTCAATTTCTGCAAGCGACAATGGAAGCAGTGTCAGGTAGGCGATTCTGCCGGCTAAACTTTGTGAAATACTCTCCTGCAACAGAAAATTATTGGAACCTGTCAGGATAAAAGCACCCTTTTCAGTCGATTCATCCAATACCTGCTGCAGGTAGGAGAACAATTCGGGCGCACGCTGTACTTCATCTAAAATGGCGCCTTTGGGATAATTGGCCAGGAAACCCCTGGGATCATTGAGAGCATAACTCCTTATATCAGGATTTTCCAGACTAACATAAGCTTTGTCGGGAAATGCTTTTCTAACGAGGGTTGTTTTACCCGACTGTCTTGGACCATTCAATGCAACTGCCTTGAATTGACTGGCCAGCTTTTTCAATTCACTTTCTGCTGTCCGTGGTATCATACAACAAAGTTACACAATTTCGGAATCCAATTCCGTAATTGTAAGAAATTAATGGTCGTTTCACATGCAAGACATGGCGACTTTATTCAAACCACTCTACCTGTGTATTTTCACCTCACCCCGGCCCTCTCCTCAAGGAGAGGGTGCCCCTCGTAAAGCACCTCACCCCGGCCCTCTCCTCAAGGAGAGGGTGTCCCTCGTTATGGGATCATTGTGTTTCTTCGGCTTTCGCAGAAATTTCACTTAATACCTCATCTATTTTCGTCAGTATCTTTTCATTGGAGAATCTCAGAACAGTGATTCCGACATTTTCCAGTTCATGTGTTCTGGCCTCATCTCTCTCTTTTGCTTCAGATG
>JBAXYX010000149.1:0-6011 GCA_041670625.1 Lentimicrobiaceae bacterium
AAAACAAAAAAAGATTAACACATCCTGTTACTTGCAGGGTACACATAAAAAAAGCTGTTGTCGGTTAAACAACAGCCTGTATCTTTTGAAGAAGTATTAAAATTATCTTACCAGATAACCTTTTGCGATTGCTTTTTTCAAACAAGCGCTGATGCCATTTTTACTGATATGACGTAATCCATCGGCTGATACCTTAAGGGTAATCCAGCTATCTTCTTCAGGAATGTAAAACCTTTTTACTTGCAGATTGGGATAAAACCTGCGTTTGGTTTTTATATTTGAGTGGGATACTTTATTACCCACCATCATTCCTTTCCCTGTGATTTCGCAAATTCTTGACATAACAATATTATCTTGGGCGGTTTAATTTTTCGGACTGCAAAGAACGGTATTTTTTTTTAATTCCCCAACTATTATCACGAAATATTTTTTCATTCAACTTCTTTTAGAGCACTCTCTTGATTGGTGATCTTGCTAAATTCAACAAGCTGAGGGAAGAAATGGTTAAATGAATCGCTATAATAACTGTAATGATCATTCAAATGTTCCGCTGCAGTTTCAATATTTGATATAAATGTGGTGCGCTTAGAAATTCCGGTCAGGGCAAGTTTCAATCCATCAAGATCCTTGTACTTAACCAGCAGATCATTTTCAGCCAGGTAAGCAAGCAGCCGTTGTGAACGCAGGGGCATCAGTTGACCGGATGATTTAAGCACTTCAAACATGCGTATTGAAAAATCAGTAAGCGGTTCCGATGACCATTGATCCCAACCGGAAGCCAGGAAATGATCATAATACATATCAAGCACTACCCCTGCATATTTTCGGTAATAAGGACGTAAATGAATGATTGCTTCATGGGTAGTGGTATTATGGTCAGTAAAAGAATCCACTGACCGATGAAACCTGATACCGCTCTTTATGTCGTCATTGTAAAGGTCAATAGTATTACCCTTCACATGATCAGCAATAAAGTTACCAACAATGCTCTCTGTTTTATTCTCCGAAAGGTACAGATGCGCTAAAAAATTCATTTCTATCCATATTAACAGTTGCAATAAACCCGAATGACCGGGTAAAGTTCAGTCGCCAAAATTAAGGTCTTTAAATCAATTATCTATACCTTTTATAGTGCAGGTATCCTGCAATTTTCATAATTTTGCCCACTTAGTGAACATACTAATCAACAAAAAACCTTATATAAGTGATGCAGAAACTATTATTATTGGGCGATGAAGCAATAGCCCAGGGAGCGATCGATGCAGGGATATCAGGAATCTATGCCTATCCCGGCACCCCTTCAACCGAAATAACTGAATACGTCATGAATTCCAAAGAGGCGAAATCAGGTAACGTAAAAGCGGCATGGGGTGCAAATGAAAAAACGGCTATGGAAGCAGCATTGGGTATGTCATACACCGGTAAGCGTGCCATGGTTTGCATGAAACATGTGGGCTTGAATGCATCGGCCGATGCTTTTATGAATTCCTCCATTACAGGAGCCAATGGCGGTATCATCATTCTTGTGGCTGATGACCCTTCTATGCACTCTTCACAAAATGAACAGGATTCCCGTTTTTATGGCAAATTTGCCATGATTCCTATTCTTGAACCGGGTAATCAGCAGGAAGCTTATGATATGGTAAGCTATGGCTATGATCTTAGTGAAAAATACGGAACACCTGTAATGTTGCGTGTTACTACCCGCCTGGCTCATTCACGTGCCGGAGTAGTCCGTAAAGCAACCCGTCCACAGAATGAAGTAAAGCTTCCTGAAAACCCCAAACAATATATCTTATTACCTGCAATTGCTCGCCGTCAATACAAACAGCTTCTGCAAAAACAAATTCAGTTTAATGAAGAATCTGAAAAATCAACCTTCAATAAGTTGATGGATCATCCTGATAAAAAAATGGGTATCATTGCCTGCGGATTAGGATATAACTATTTGATTGAAAACTTTGAAAATCATGTTGTATCGCATCCTGTACTTCGCATTGGTCAATATCCATTGCCTGAAAAGATGATCAGAGAATTCTACAACAGTTGTGAAACCATTCTTGTTATTGAAGAAGGCGCCCCCATTGTTGAAGAAATGTTGCGTGGCTTTATGAACAATGGTAAGCTCATTAAAGGACGTTTGGATGGAACTATTCCGCGTGATGGTGAACTAAATCCCAACATTATTGCCGTTGCTTTGGGTTTAAAGGATACCAAAGGATTAGAAATTCCTTCACTGGTTGCTGCCCGTCCTCCTTCACTTTGTAGTGGTTGCCCGCACATATACAGCTATAATGCACTCAATGAAGCGATGTCATCATACACCAAAGGCAGGGTATTTGCTGATATAGGATGTTACACACTGGGAGCTATGCCTCCTTTCAATGCTATCAGTTCATGCGTTGATATGGGCGCTTCCATTACCATGGCAAGAGGTGCAGCCGATGCAGGACTCGTCCCGGCAGTGGCTGTGATTGGTGACTCCACTTTTACTCACTCAGGCATGACCGGCTTACTGGATGCCATTAATGGTAAATCAAGCATCACTGTAATGATTCTTGATAACGAAACAACAGGTATGACCGGCGGCCAGGACTCGGCAGCTAACGGTAAAATTGAAGCTATATGCCTGGGATTAGGCGTTGATAAAGATCACTTGAAGGTGATCAACCCGATACCAAAAAATCATGAAGAAAACACTGCTATCGTGAAAGCAGAAATCAATTACCAAGGTGTATCAGTGATCATTCCACGCCGTGAATGTATTCAAACAGCTACCCGCCGCTTAAGAGAGGAAAAGAAAAAATCAGCAAATCAAACCAAGGAGGCATAATCATGAAAAAAGACATTATACTAGCCGGAGTAGGCGGACAAGGCATTTTATCAATCGCTGCAACTATCGGAACAGCAGCCCTGAGTGCCGGATTATATTTAAAACAGGCCGAAGTGCATGGTATGAGCCAACGCGGTGGTGATGTACAATCAAACCTGCGTATTTCAGATCATGAAATAGCCTCTGACCTGATTCCGATGGGTAAAGCTGATATGATCATTTCAGTGGAACCCATGGAGTCACTGCGTTATTTGCCCATGCTTTCTCCTGATGGTTGGATCATCACTAATACCAAACCTTTTATCAATATCAATAATTATCCTGATCAGGATGCATTAATGAAAGAGATTGAAGCACAACCCCATCAGATTGCACTGAATGCTGAAGATATTGCTAAGGATCTGGGATCACCTAAATCAGCTAATATGGTTATTCTGGGTGCTGCCTGTCCGTTCCTTGGCTTATCATACGAAGCTCTTCAGGAGGCTGTCCGTTCTATTTTCGCTCGCAAAGGGGAGGAAATCATTACTACTAATCTGAATGCCCTGAAAGCAGGTTATGAAGTAGCTACAAAAAAACTACAGGATCAATAAGATCATCCTGTAAATACATAATAATGAAAGCATTTACACGAAAGAGAATCATAGAAGCTATTGTAATTCTTATAGTTGCAATTCTACTCACATTCACCCTCGATTATTATTTCACTGCACTATACAATGCACCGGAAGCTGATAATGTATTAAATCCTGAACCCAGGATGGAATATGGATTAGTGGTCGATTCATTCCAGGTGGTTAAAGATGAGGTAAAAGATGGGGAGAATTTATCAACTATCCTGCTTGAATACAACCTCGATTTAGGTACTATTGAAAGCCTGGTGCAGAAATCAGTGGGCGTTTTTGATGTTCGCAAAATCAGAAAAGGAAACCCATATACTGTTTTTCTTACCAACGATTCAATCCCAAAGGCTCACTATTTTATATATGAGAGTAGTCCGACAACCTATGTTGTTTTTGAAGCAGGTGATTCTCTTCATGTTCATGCCGGAGAAAAAGATATTGAAGTGCGGGTAAAATCCGCTTCAGGCACCATCAGTTCTTCCTTATGGAATTCAATGGTTGATTTGAAAGTTGATCCAAACCTCACCATTGCCTTGAGTGAAATCTATGCCTGGACTATTGACTTTTATGCCATACAGAAAGGTGACAATTTCACAGCCATCTATGAAGAGCGATTTGTTGACGGTGAACCCATAGGACTGGGAAATATCATTTCAGCCAGGTTTAATCACGGTGGCAAGGATAATTATGCATTCCGTTTTATTCAGGATAACAAGGTTGATTATTTTGATGAAAAAGGCAAGAGTGTGAGGCGTGCTTTCCTGAAAGCGCCGCTTAAATTTTCAAGGATTAGTTCCAGATTCAGCAACAGCCGTATGCACCCGGTACTACGTATCAGGCGCCCGCATCATGGAGTAGATTATGCGGCTCCTAAAGGCACCCCAGTTCATGCCATTGGTAATGGCACCGTCACTGATGCCCGTTATGCAGGAGGAGCAGGCCGTATGATCAAAATCAGGCACAACAGCACCTACGCTACCAGTTACATGCATTTGAGCGGATATGGACCCGGCATTCACCAGGGAGCTCATGTTCAGCAAGGTCAGGTAATTGGTTATGTTGGAAGCTCAGGGCTATCAACAGGCGCTCACCTTGATTTCAGGTTCTATAAGAATGGTTCACCTATTGATCCCCTAAGAGTAGAATCACCCCCTGCCCTGCCGGTTAAAAAAGAATTACTGACCTATTTTACTAAATTGCGACAGGAACAGGGACGTAAACTTGATTCATTGAATATTCCCATCCGGAATTCATTAATGCCATTGTAAATTGCAATAACAGGAGTCTCAGGCACCTCACTATAGTATTCATCCATTCAAAAAGAGAGGGCTTTGCCCTCTCTTTACGTTATTGAATCAGCACCCTATTACGATCTTAATATCTTTGCAACAATTACTTTCCATCCGATATTAGCCTCCTTCCAATCTTCTTTCACCCTCCTCTCGATCTTCTTTCACACACCCTTAAACTTCCTATAAATCTTATTCAGACCTTATTTTAACCTCTTTCCAATCTCTTTTCAATCTCTTTTCAATATTTTTTAAACCTTAATTAAACTTTAAGCAGCTTGTTCAGCTAATTTTTCTAAGCCTCCTTTAAATCTTCTTTAGACCTTATTTAAACCTCTTTCCAACCTCCTTCCACTATTCTTAGCATACCCTTTACATCCCTGTTTCGTTCCATTAGCTGGATCTCAACAACAGTCTGAGTTGAGTCGGAGTCAAGCCGGTGTCGAGTCGGAGTTAAGTCGGAGTAAAGACGTTGTTGAGACGTTGTTGAAACGTTGTTGAGACGTTTATGAACGTCTTTAGTGCGTGTTAAGTCCGTATTAAGTCCGTGTTAAGTATGAATGGATAATAAGGTCCACAATACCAAAATAAGCCTTCAGAGCCATCCTCAAAGTTCTCGCACCTGCCTTAATAACAAGTCTGTAAGTTTACATTAAGCTTTAAATTAAGTTGGGACCTTTCCGTAAAAGGCATAAAAAAGGCTGCAATGTGTATTGCAGCCTTTTTTATTATTACTAAAGCTATGCGTTATTCAACAATCATTTTACGGGTTGAACGTTCACCGTTAACAATTACGGAATAAGTATAAATACCAGCACTCAGATTTGAAGCATTGATGGTAAGAATATGATTGCCTTCAGATAATTTAGCTGAAGGGATTTCAAATACTCTCTGACCCATAATGTTACAAACATCCAAACTTACATTAGCTGCTTTTTTCAGGTTAACATTAACCTGTGACATACCATTGGTTGGGTTTGGAAAGTTCTGTGAAATACTTGACAAAGATGGTTCAATATTTTTAACACTGGGAATAGTAAAATCAGCATCAGTAAATGAAAAACCTTTGATGTATTTATACTGAACAGGTTTACCCGGGTCAATAACATCCATTGCCTGGTATACAAAAGGAATTTCGTAAGTACCGGCTGCAGGTGCTAAAGAATAGTAAGAAGCAGTTCCCATAAATGCCTGTAACCATGCATCTGACAAATAAGTTACATTGACAACTTCAGTGTAATTATTAGTAGCAATATCCCATCCAAC
>JBAXYX010000150.1:0-5856 GCA_041670625.1 Lentimicrobiaceae bacterium
AGCCATTCAACAGAAGAGGCTTTCCCTGTTGCGGCACATACGCTGTAACCTGCTGCAGCCATCATAGCCACAGCCATAGACCCGACAGCTCCTGTAGCTCCTGTAACGAGTACTTCGCCGGCATCAGGATCAACTCCGTGTTTCATGAACTCATAGATGCCACTGGCAGCCGTAAAGCCCGAGGTGCCTATGACCATACATTCTTCTAAGCTGAGGTTTTGGGGTCGCCTGACTACCCAAGCGGCAGGCACGCTGATATATTCAGCGAACCCCCCACTGGTATTCATTCCCAGGTCATATCCTGTAACGATTACTTCCTCACCTTCAATCAATGCAGGATCAGCAGAATTGGCGACCACTCCTGCAGCATCAATACCCGGGGTATGGGGATACTTTTGGGTAATGCCTTTATGACCTGAAGCGGAGAGAGCATCCTTGTAATTTAAACCGGAGTAAAGTACCCTGATCAGCACCTCATGAACGGGCAAGTCATGGATGCTGCGATTTTTTATACGGATCACGAATTGACCATCGTTTGTTTCTTCGGTTACTAAAGCTTTGAATTTGCGTCCGGTGTACGTTTCATTCTGTGTCATTTTTACAGGCTTTTCAAGATAGGGATGAATGAGGTTGTTTGCACATCCTTTTACTTCAGGATGTAAAGCTGACTACATAAACAATATTTTAGTTCATCTGTTTGTTTACTTTTCAACCCGTTTCATGAACTAATCACTAAAGAAAAAGCTATGGCATTAAGATTTATTTCGGCTGAGGAAGCAGCAAGCTACATCCAGAATGGGGATGTAATAGGATTCAGTGGCTTTACACCCGCAGGATCACCCAAAGCCATACCGGTTGCTATTGGTGAAAAGGCTAAAGCGGAACATGCTGCAGGACGATCCTTTAAAATTGGCGTCATCACCGGAGCATCCACCGGTGATTCACTGGATGGTTCCCTGGCAAGAGCTGATGCCGTCAGCTTCCGAACACCCTATCAATCAAGTCCTGATATGCGTAACCTCATTAATGCGGGTAAAGCTGATTATTTTGATATGCACCTGTCGGCAGTTGCTCAAAATATCCGGTATGGTTTCATGGGGAAGATCAACCGGGCCATCATTGAAGCATGTGATGTGAGTGAACAGGGGGAGATCATATTGACTACCGGAGTGGGTATAGCGCCGACCATTTGCCAGGTGGCCGATCAAATATTCATTGAATTAAATTCATTTCACCCCAAACAGTTGCGTGGTTTACATGATATCATCACGCCGGCCGATCCTCCTTATCGACGTGAAATACCTGTTTATACCCCATCGGACAGGGGAGGTCTGGAATATATAAAAGTGGATCCGTCAAAAATAGCAGGCATTGTACTTACCAACAAGGCGGATGAAATAGAAAGTTTTGACAGTACAGATGAAATAACGGACCGTATTGGCAATAATGTTGCAGGGTTTCTTTTCAATGAAGTCAAAAAAGGGCGATTGCCTTCATTTCTGCCGGTACAATCGGGAGTGGGTAATATTGCCAATGCTGTGCTGGGCGCTCTGGGGCGACATAAGGACCTTCCTGATTTCCGCATGTATACGGAAGTGATACAGGATAGTGTGATTGATTTAATTGCCGAAGGCCGTATTTTATTTGCCAGCGGTTGTTCATTGACCGTATCGCCCGATAAATTGAAACAGATATATGATAACCTTCCGTTTTATCGTGAAAAGATCATCTTAAGACCGCAGGAAATAACCAACCATCCTGAAATTACCCGAAGGTTGGGAATTTTGGCTATCAATACAGCACTTGAATGTGACTTATTCGGCAATGTGAACAGTACCAACGTGATGGGAAGCAAGATGATGAATGGCATTGGCGGTTCAGGCGATTTTACAAGGAATGCCTATATATCCATTTTTACCTGTCCGTCAGTTGCCAAGGGAGGTAAAATAAGTGCTTTTGTACCCATGGTCTCTCATACGGATCACAGTGAGCATTCTGTTCAGGTTATCATTACCGAGCAGGGAGTAGCTGATTTAAGGGCTAAGTCGCCCAGGGCAAAAATGGAAGCCATCATCAATAACTGTGTTCATCCCGACTATCGCAGCATATTGAAAGAATATGCGGCCATGGCAGGACCCAATCATACACCATGTACACTCTCGGCTGCATTTGCCATGCATCTGGAGTATGCTAAATCACATGACATGCGAAATGTTGATTGGGGCAATTCTTTTACTTAAATTTACAAACTTTTTAGGATATTTACACTCAAATTCTACTCTGACACCATCACTCAATGAACCAAAATAAAAGGGTACCCGGTACCCGATATGCACCTGCTGAAAAGGCTGACTATTCTGATATATTGAATTCATATAATCTGTTTAAGAATGATACGCTGCTGAACATGTACCATGATGCA
The DNA here is from genome assembly GCA_041670625.1 of Lentimicrobiaceae bacterium. Classification (GTDB taxonomy): domain Bacteria; phylum Bacteroidota; class Bacteroidia; order Bacteroidales; family Lentimicrobiaceae; genus Lentimicrobium. The sequence continues at coordinate 2,423 of JBAXYX010000150.1, forward strand.
ATGCCTGATATTGCAGTGATTGTTAATAAGCAGCGACAATTGGTATATGCCAATCATTTTCTGCTTGAGTTTCTGGATATGGAAAGCGACCAATTATTGTTGGGTGAACGGTTCGGAAAATTGGTGGAATGCATACATGCAGAGGAGACTGAAGCCGGATGTGGAACAACGGAATCATGCCGCTTTTGCGGAATTGTGAATGCAATTCTTGATAGTCAGAAACTGAAGAAACCCATTGTCAAAGAAGCCAGGGTTACTGCAGGCAGGGGAGAAGAGACCGTTTCGTATGATTTTATTGTTAAGGCCAGCCCGTTAACCTATCATCAGGAAGAGTACACGATTGTTTGCCTGCATGATATCAGCGACAGGAAACGGAGGTCAATACTGGAAACTTCCTATTTTAATGAAGTGTATGATTCAGCTTCTGAACTTCAGCAAATGGTGTCAACCATCAAAGAACAGGAACATGAGGAGGAGAACCTGCCGCTGATTGAAGCGGTGGAGAAGGTGAACTATGGGCTGATGGAAGATATTCTGGCTCAAAGAATGCTCAGTGATGCAGAGGAGGGTACCCTGGTTCCGGAGGTTAGCCGATGTAACCCGGTTCAGATACTTAAAGAACTGCAACAGTATTTTTTATCGCAGCAGGTTGCTTCAGGTAAGAAGTTGTATCTTGATCCGTTCACCCATTCCATGAAATTCGAATCGGATATTAATTTGGTCAAACGGGTTTTGATAAACATACTGACCAATGCATTTGAAGCAATTGATGAAGGGTTGATGGTTAAAGCGGGTGCCAGATTAGATAACAGGGTTATTCGCTTTTGGGTCTATAGTCCTGCAGAAATGACGGAAGCAGTTAAGCACCAGGTGTTTCAACGCTCTTTTTCTACTAAAGCAACCAACAGGGGTATCGGGACCTATACGGCCCGGTTAATAACGGTGAAATATCTGAAAGGAAAGATATACTTTACGTCCGACAGTAAGGGTACTAATTTTTATGTGGAAGTCCCTTTAAAAATGGATTAATCACCTGTTCTTTTATTGGGTACAGCATGATGTTCAGCTCATCATTCCGTAAAGCAGCTTTATTTCATCAGCCCAGATGGTATCATCAGGAGTTTCAAGAATAAGGGGCATATCATCAAAGCGTTCATCGTTCATGATTCGGACGAAAGGTTCTTTGCCCAGCATGCCTTTCCCGATGCTTTCATGACGGTCCACATGGCTGCCTAACCCTTTTTTAGAGTCATTCAGGTGAAGTCCCCTTAAATATTTGAAGCCTACTATTTCATCAAAGAGTCTGAATGTTTCAGCATAACCTTGTGGTGTAAAAAGATCATAACCTGCTGCATAGGTATGGCAGGTATCGAGGCAAACGCCTACCCGGCTTTTGTCCTCAACGTGATCAATAATATATTTCAGATGCTTAAAATCATAACCCAGGTTGCTGCCTTGTCCTGCGGTGTTTTCAATCACGGCTGTTACCCCTTTTGTTTTATCCAATGCAAGTTGTATGGACAAAGCAATAGACTTCAGACAGGTCTCGGTATCCACCTTCTGCAGACTGCTGCCGGGATGGAAGTTCAGGAGGGTGACTCCGAGTTGCTCACATCGTTGCATTTCATCCAGGAACGCCAAACGCGACTTTTCCAGTTCATCCTTGCCGGGATGTCCCAGGTTGATCAGGTAGCTGTCGTGAGGCATGACATGTTTCATGGAGTATCCGTATTTTTCGCAATGAACCTTGAAGCCTTTTATTTTATCATATACCAGGGGCGCTGACATCCATTGACGTTGGTTTTTGGTAAAGAATGAAAAAGCATTAGCTCCTATTTCAGCAGCATTGATGGGTACCTGATCAACACCTCCTGCTGCACTTACATGTGCTCCGACATATTTCATAATATTGCTTGTTTAGTTTAGATTCAATAGGTGCCAGCTATAAAATTGAGTCCTCATGTTCCTGTTTGATTTCGGATGCCGGGACCATCAAATACTCATCACTTCTGTCAATTTCAACGTCTTTCAGCTTTCGCTGGATGGCTCGGGTTCGTTTGCCCATTACTTCGTCAAGGGTATTGCCTGCCAATTGGATATTCTTTTGCGCCTTTTCAAGCAAGTCGCCAAATTTATTAAATTCATTTTTAACGGAACCCAATATCCTCCATACTTCACTGCTCTGCTTTTGGATAGCCAGTGTGCGGAAACCCATCTGGAGACTATTGAGGATAGCAGCAAAAGTGGAAGGGCCGGTAACGAGTACCTTGGAATTCTTTTGCAGATCTTCCAACAGACCGGCTTTCCTGACCACCTCGGCATAGATGCCTTCAAAAGGAAGGAACATGATAGCAAAGTCAGTGGTATAGGGCGGTTCAATGTACTTGTCGTGGATGTCCTTTGCCATCTTTTTGATCGCATTCTCCAGGGTCTTTTGCGCTGCTTCAATTAAAAGGATATCGGTGGTATCATAAGCATCCTGAAGGTTGGAATAGAGTTCGGCAGGGAACTTGGCGTCAACAGGTAACCATACGGCATTCTGCATATCATCCTTACCCGGTAGTTTAATGGCGAATTCCACAACTTCTGAACCATGCTTTTTGGTACAAACATTGGCTGCATATTGTTCAGGGGCCAGTATTTGTTCCAGCAGCATGGATAGCTGAACTTCACCAATACCTCCACGCATCTTTACATTGCTGAGTACCTTTTTTAATCCTCCTACATCCTGGGCAAGGATTTGCATTTCACCCAGGCCTTTCTGCACCGTTTCAAGTTGACGGCTCACTATTTCGAACGACTGCCCCAGGCGTTCATTCAGGGTCTTTTGAAGTTTCTCATCAACCGTTATCCTCATTTCTTCCAGCTTCTTTTCATTGCTCGCAAGTAAAGAGCGCTGGCTTTCATCCAACCTGTCGAATTTAATTCGCAGCAACTCATTCATGGAGTTGACATTCCGTTCAAAAGTATCACTAAACTGTTTAAACGTTTTATCGATGGAGTCCCTGTTACTTTTATTCTCAGCCTGAAGGGTGTCAGTCAGCTCTTTCTTAACAGCCATGAGTGAAGTGCTTAACTCCTGACGGTTATCGCGGTTAAGCATATTATTCTCTTCACGGTTTAGTTTGAAGTCCTCCTTCAGGTTTTGCTCAATGCGCAGGATGCCTTGACTCACGGAGTCAAGCCGGGTACTATCATCATGATGAACGTTACTCCTCATAAACAGGAGCATCAGTATGATGTTCATCAATACCAACACACCGATTATAATGAGTAACGTTGTTTCCATGTCAGATGATTATTTCAATACCTGGTAACTCATACCTTTTTTATCAAGTTCAGCAAGGATGGTAGGCAACTGGGTAGTATCCTGGAGGTTGAAAGTAATGGTGACCATAACATAACCGACAGGAACACTGGTAATGGAACGCTCA
>JBAXYX010000151.1:0-5832 GCA_041670625.1 Lentimicrobiaceae bacterium
ACGTAACTGTACTGGGTGCAGCCGGTAAAATGGGCAGTGGCATCCTGTTATTAATGGCCATGGAAATGGCTAACCAGATGTTGAAACCTGAAAACAAAGGGAAGCCCTATTTATTGAACGCAATGGACGTTTCTGCAGAAGCTCTCCCGGGGTTGATGAGTTATATTCGTGCCCAGGTATCAAAAGCTGCTGAGAAAAAAGTGGATTCTCTAAAAGTGGTTTATGCCGATCGTCATGACCTGGTGGAAGAAGCACAGATTATAGATCAGTATATTCAGGATGTGATGAGTATTGTACATTCTGACACCAAATTAGATATTGCATACAACAGTAAACTGATTTTTGAGGCAGTAAGTGAAAATGCCTCCCTTAAGGCCGAATTGTTCAGTCAGATTGACCAAAACAATACCCATGAACCATGGTTTTTTACCAATACTTCATCGGTTCCCATTCATAGTTTGAATGAAAAGGCCCATCTTGATGGCCGGGTATTAGGATTCCATTTTTATAACCCACCTGCCGTTCAGCGCCTCGTTGAACTGATTACCATAGAGGAGAATAAGGCAGGGATGCGTGAATTTGCTCTTGAACTGGCCAAGAACCTCAGGAAAACAGTGGTGCCCTCACATGATATTGCAGGGTTTGTAGGGAATGGGCACTTTATGCGCGATGCTTTATATAGTATTGCGAAGGCTGAACAGTTAAGTAGTGAAATAACTATGGATGAAGCAGTGTATGCTGTTAATAAGGTAAGTCGGGATTTCCTCATGCGCCCGATGGGTATTTTTCAGCTTATTGACTATGTGGGAGTTGACGTGGTCAGGTTTATCATGAACGTGATGAACCCATACCTGAAAGATGAAGATCTGCACAGTAGTTTTCTTGATAAGCTGTTTAACATGGGCATTAAAGGCGGACAGTTTGCCGATGGCAGTCAGAAGGATGGAATATTGCAGTATGAAAAGGGTAAGCCGGTATCCGTGTACAGTATAGCAAAAGGAGCCTATGTGCCTTTTACAGACTTCAGTTCACGTATTGATGCCTGGATAGGTGAAATACCACAGGAAGTGCTGCCGTGGAAGGTTATTATTAAGCTTGAGGATAAGGATGCAGCAGCAACCGTAGCATTCAATAAGCTGAAAACCATGAATACCAAAGGCGCTGAACTGGCTCTGGAATATGCTCGACGTTCACGTGAAATAGGCCTTCAACTGGTAAATACCGGTGTTGCTTTCTCCAAACAGGATGTAAACACGGTGATGGCCACAGGATTCTTTCATGCTTATGGACCCATCAATGAATTTGTACTTTAATAATGAATGGTTGAATACAAAAGACCTCCCATTACGAATGGAAGGCCTTTTGTTAGTATGCTGTTCAAGACTGATAACCTGGAGGTGAGATTCCTCTATAGGAGTTTATAACCGCCCATTATCAGCCGGGAGCGCGGGTGTTTAGGTGAGGACTGTTGGTTACATATTTTTAAGAATCACAGCAGTTCCCATACCGCCACCAATACAAAGAGAAGCCATACCGATCTTCATGTTGGTTCTTTTCATTTCATAAATAAGGCTTACGGTAATGCGGTTACCAGATGCTCCGATGGGGTGGCCTAAAGCAATGGCACCACCATTAGGATTACAATGCTTATCGAACCATTCGTCGGTTACCTGGTGTTCTTGTTTGAGTTCGTGGATAACACCCAGTGATTGAGCTGCAAAAGCTTCATTGAGTTCCAGTATTTCAATGTCGGTAAGTTTCATGCCGGCTTTCTTTAAAGCTTTTCTGATAGCTGGTACAGGACCTAAGCCCATGAAAGCAGGATCAACTCCACCTTGTCCGACGGCTACTATTTCAACCATAGGGGTAAGGCCGAATTGTTTAACGGCTTCTTCAGAGGCGACCAATACAAACGATGCGCCGTCATTTATGCCTGATGCGTTACCGGCAGTCACCGTTCCGTCCTTTTTGAATGCAGGGCGCAGATTGGCTAATTTTTCGGGACTGGTAGTACGGTTAACGAACTCATCAGTATCAAACATAATGGTATCTTTCTTAACAGGGACAGGGACAGGAACAATTTCCTTTTTAAAGTGCCCGTTATCAATAGCTGCGGCAGCTCTCACCTGTGATTTATAAGAGAATTCATCTTGTTGAAGCCTGGTAATGCCAAACTTTTCAGCGATATTTTCGGCAGTGATACCCATATGCAGACCGGAGAAAGCGTCGGTAAGCCCTTCACTGACCATATGGTCAACTACTTTAAAGTCGCCCATTTTGATACCATTACGAATAGTACCGGGTAACACGTAAGGAGCAGCGGACATATTTTCCGTACCACCGGCAAGGATCAGGTTAGCTTCACCTGATTTAATATTTGACCATGCAGTAAGGATTGATTTCATACCACTACCGCAGATCATATTGATACCCCAGGCGGGAACTTCCTGTGGGATCCCTCCTTTGATGGCAGACTGGCGGGCAACACCTTGCTTTAGTCCGGCACAAAGAATATTACCGACTACAACCTCATCAATATTAGCAGGATCGATATGTGTTTCATCGATAATGTTTTTAATGACTAATGCAGCCATGTCACTAGCCGGGATGTTGGTTAAGGAACCGCCAAATTTTCCGATAGGAGTTCTTTTGGCTGCAACAATAAATACTCTACTCATAGTTCTCTTGGTTTAAGCGTTTATTTTAATGCGTTAGATCGAATTTAGCAGATGATTAACAACTAGTTTACCAATAGATCAACTGAATCAGCACCTTTCATTTTGATCAGTTGGTCACTGATGATAAGTCGAGCTTCAGTTTTAGCCTGTACTTCTTCAATCGTAAAATCGGGATGAATTTCAGTTAAAAGTAATCCATCGGGAGTAACTTCCATAACGCCCATTTCAGTAACAATCAGGTTTACTTGTCCGGTTGCCGTGAGTGGGAGTGTACATTGTTTCAATATTTTGAGATTATTACCTGCGGTATGTTCCATAGCGATGATGACTCTTTTAGCGCCAATCAGCAGGTCCATGGCACCACCCATACCGGGTGTTTTTTTACCGGGGATCATCCAGTTGGCGAGGTTTCCTTTTTCATCAACTTGCAAAGCACCCAGAATGGTTGCATCCACATGACCGCCACGGATAATCAGGAATGAAAAAGCGCTGTCGAAGCTTGCAGCACCGGGCAACGCCGTAATATGCCCTCCGCCTGCATTAAGTAGTGATTTGTTCTCTTTACCGGCTTCGGGAGTGGGACCAATCCCGAGTAGGCCGTTTTCAGATTGTAGGGTAAGCGAAACATCTTTGTGGAGGTAATCAGGAACAAGGGTAGGAAGCCCAATTCCCAGATTTACCACGTCACCATCGTGAAGCTCCATAGCGACACGCCTGGCGATGACTTCTCTGATTTGATTCTTATCCATTTGCTTAAGGTAGGTTAAGGTTGTTTGATTGTTATGTGATCTGTGTATTCATTGTATTATTTTTTTTATCAATTTCCTGTGCAATAAATGATGCTACATTGTCAGCATAAGAGTTCATGCTGAAGCCGGCATCATAGCCTAATTCTTTAGCCAGTTCATGTGAAATACGCGGACCGCCGCAAATGAGCAGCACTTTGTCGCGCAGCCCTTCGGCTTCAAGCATTTCAACCAGCTCGGTTAAATTTTGAATGTGAACATCTTTTTGGGTTACCGTTTGTGAAACGAGTAATGCATCAGCCTTCAGTTCGATTGCTTTTGCTATAAAATCCTCATTTAACACCTGGCTACCCATGTTAAGAGTTTCAAACATTTCATAACGTTCCAGTCCATAATGACCGGCATAACCTTTCATGTTCATGATAGCATCAATGCCAACCGTATGGGCATCCGTACCGGTACTGGCCCCAATGACCACAATTTTACGACCGATTCTGCTTTTAATAAACTCATCAGTTTCCTTCATCTCCATAACCGTAGATTCTACTTTAGGAACCTTGATGGTAGTGTAATCAACGGTGTGTGTGCATGAACCATAACAATTGAAAAATGTAAATCCTTTGGTAAGTTCTTTATAAAAGACTACCTGCGGGTTCTCAAATCCCATTTTCTTCATCAATTGCTTTGCAGCTTCAATTGCTTCATCATTACATGACACCGGTAATGAAAAACTGACCTGTGTTTTACCATCATTCATGGTATCACCGTATGGTTTTACTTTGGTGAGGTCAAGTGTTTGATCAAAATTAATCTTTTCTGTTGAATATAATCCGCCGCTCATTATTTCTTTTCTCCTTTCATCAAATCAATAAACGGGTTGAAGTAAAGTTCACCTTTTACTGCAACTCCTGATAATCCTTTGCCCCCTGTTTTTGGGCGTTTAACATCAGCAAAGATGCCTTTTTCTAAAGCATCAAATAGTCCTTCTTTTTCAATACGGACTAATAGTTCGAGCGCTTCATCCAGTACTTGCTGTGCTCTTTTCTGAATAATACCATCTGCTTTAAATTCTACTTCATCACCTATATCATGCATATTGTTGAAAATATAACGGGCATTTTCAATGGCAAGGTAACGGTCGGACATAAAGGGGGTATGAATAGCTTCGGTAATCATCCCTAATAGTTGAATTCCCTGCCCTGTCCAGATGGATATTTCGTTGAACAGTGCATTTTGTATTTGTCCCCTAAAGATATTACCGGTCATGAATTTGGTTGGGGGCATGTATTTAAGGGTAGCCTGAGGGAATATTTCGCGGGTCATTTGAGCTTGCGCCAATTCATAAAGGAATCCATTCTGCATTTCAGGGTTCATTTCAAATGCATGTCCCAGTCCCATTTGCTCTTCAGGAAGTCCGGCAAGCAGTGCGAGTTGCTCATTGATCAGGTCACTGGCAAGAACCGTACGGGCTTCTTCAAAAGCATCAGCCGTAGTGAGGTAATTATCCTCGCCGGTATTAATAATAACGCCTGCAAAACCATTGATTACTCTTGAGAAGTATTGGTCAACTATGGTACGTTGCATGTTGATATCACGGAATAGAATACCGTAAAGGGCATCATTGAGCATGACATCCAATCCTTCAAGAGCACCCATTACAGCTATTTCAGGCATACATAATCCTGAGCAATAATTACACAGTCTGATGTACCTACCGACTTCTTCACCCACTTCATTAAGTGCGGTGCGCATAATTCTGAAGTTTTCCTGGGTAGCAAAAGTGCCGCCGAAGCCTTCAGTAGTAGCACCGTAAGGTACATAATCAAGCAGGCTCTGTCCGGTTGTACGTATTACAGCGATAATATCAGCGCCCTGGCGGGCAGCAGCCTGTGCCTGAACCACATCTTCATATATGTTTCCGGTGGCAACAATCACATAGATATAAGGTTTACTGCCTTCACCTATAGTGGCAATATAATTTTCACGCCTTTTGCGATTTGCTTTTATACGATCTATACTGGAGTCAATATAGGGTTGCAGGGCAGCTTCAATTTCTTGACGGGTGTGCACTTTCACTCTGGTGATGTCCAATGTCTTTTCCGATACCCGGTTGGCAATTTCCTGGGGTGACAGGCCTGTTTCAGCAATTTGATTACCCAGGTAATATAGAACACCCTGACTGAGAACCCCTTGGTTCTTCAATTCATCAACCAATATATTAGGTAATGGAGCTTCATTAGCATCAATTCCATCTATTCCCATGAGTCTGCAGAGGGTACGTTCCACTGTGACTGTGGTATATTGGTCGGCAAACTTCTGTACATCACCGGCAATATTACCGGCAATCTGCCGGGCCTTGGCAACTTTATGAAAGTTTAACCCCAACTTACTTTTTTGCATTTATAATC
>JBAXYX010000152.1:0-5774 GCA_041670625.1 Lentimicrobiaceae bacterium
TGATTGACTACCCTGAAACAGTTAATATTAATGATGTTACCTGTCAACTTGATGATGTTAATCTGAACATTACTGAGAATCAAATTAGAATCAGTTGGGTTAACCAGACATTTATGTCTGCCAGTATTAATCCTTCAGAGCCTATTGTTGTGATAGCAGGACAAATCAATAAAAAATACAATGGCAATGATATTAAATTCGAGATCAACAGCAAGAGTCATTTCTGCGATCAGGATGGTAATAAAATCAACACCCGTTTCGCACTACCTTTGTTGACTACCTCAGCAGATTACCTCAGTGCAAGTTACCCAAATCCTGCAAGTGAAAGTGCAATGATCAGTTTTAGCTTACCCTGTGATTCAAAAACCATCTTAAATGTATATAATCAGAATGGACAACTGGTTAATGCTTTAATTAATAAAGATATGGCTGCAGGTCAATATACGATCAATCTACCGGTTCAGGAATTAACAGCAGGTGTTTACTTTTATACACTAAACACATCAGGGATCACTAATATCAGCCAAAGCAAAAGGCTCATTGTGATACATTAATTACGTTTAAAACGCATGAAAAGGGGCTATCTTAGCCCCTTTTGTTTTTTATTTGATTTCTTTTGTATTATTGTCTTAATTTTGTAGAGTCTTATAATTACTATTTGATGAAATTTCTCAATAGTCGTACCCGGGAAACGACACTTTGGGCTTTATTACTCTGTTTTATTATACTATCCTTTTATGGTTGTAACCCACCCGTTAAAAAGGAAGCGGGAAACAATCATGTTATTAATTCATCACCTCTGATTTCAGATTTATTGCTTGGAGATTCGTTATTTGATAAAGCACTGTACGACAGTGCTTTTGTTGCTTATAAGAATGCTGCTGATTATTTTGAAAAAGAAAAAAACTGGGAAAATTTAACGGGTACGCTGCTAAAAATTTCTGATATCCAACGACTGAAAGGCAATATTAAGGACGCAACAATTACCATAAATAAGGCTGAGCATATAGTTAATAAATACAAAGTCAAGAACTTGCATATCCCGGCCGATGTGTTTCACAAGAGAGGTCTGTTACTTCTGGATCAGGGACATTTTGATAGTGCTATTGATCTGTTCAATCAGAGTATTAAGTGTAAAACCGAATATGTCAGATTGAATGACACTTCTTTATCCATGAATTATAATGCACTGGGAACAGCCTACTTTTATAAGCATGATTATGATAATGCATTAGAAAATTATTCATTAGCCTATAAACTGGCACTAAGACGGAAACATCCTGAGGATACTGATCTGGCGATGTTTGTGCAAAACATGGGTATCATTTATGCGCAAAAAGGAGACTATGAAAAAGCAGAAGATGCTTTTACTTCCTCATTAATAATCAATGAGAAGCTCCTTAAACCTGATGATCCTGAATTGTCAATGATCAACCTGAATGTAGGCAGGCTAAAAGCACTGTTGAACAAGGATGCTGAATCGTTGACTTTTTATAACAAGGCTGAAGAGATCATGAATAAGAAATCAGACCCCGGTCATCCTTATTATATCTACATTTATCTCAATAAAGGGCAAACCTATGTTCATCTTGCCGATTATGAGAAAGCTCTTTTATACTTCAATAAAGCTCTTGCATTAGCAACCGCCTCACTTGACAAGAAACATCCTCAGATACTGTCATTGAATATGAATATAGGTTATGTGTATGAAAAGAAAGGTGACTTTGCTAATGCACTTCGTTTCTATCGGGCCAGTATGCCTGCTGGAAACGAAGATCCTTCCCTTATAAAAACATACAGCAATCTTGCCAGTCTGTATAATTCAATGAATGATCCTGCTAAAGCGAATGAATGCTATACCAAAGCATTGAAACTGGCTGAGAAAAGCCTGGGCGCCAATCACCCTGAAACCGGTTTGCTCTATACAAGATATGGCTATTTTTTACTTCAGCACCCATCAAGAATAAAAGCATTCGATTACTTCAATAAAGCATTAACCATTAGTTTGAAACACTATGGACCCAAAAGCAGGGAAGTTTCAAATAATTATACCCATATTGGAAATTACTATTACACCCTTAATCAGACTCGAAAAGCTCTTGATTTCTATCAAAAAGCGATTATTTCAATCGTAACCAGTTTTAATGACAAGAATATCAGTTCTAATCCTGATATCAAAATAATTGAAGCTGACCGTTATCTGGTTAATGCTCTGCACCATAAAGCTGACGCTCTTGCATTACTTGGAAGTAGAAAAAATCTTGTTAAAAGCCTGGAAACATACAGGCTCTCTGTTAAAGTAATTAACAAATTAAGATCTACCTACCAAGATGAAGAAAGTAAATTACTGATTTCAGGGGAAGAAAAAAGTACCTTCCAAAAAACGGTAGATGTTGCTGTGAAATTATTTAGAATGAGCCATGATGAGAAATACCTGGCTATTGCTTTTGAATACGCTGATAAAAGCAAATCGGCTGTTCTGATAAATTCTATGCGGGATGTTGAAGCTCAACATTTTGGACAAATACCCGAAGAAATCCTTTCACTTGAACGTAAACTGAAACTCAACATCAGTTCTTTCAGAAGGTTTATTTACGAAGAGAAACAAAAGCCTGCGCCTGACCAGGGGAAAATTAATGGATGGGAATCAAAAGTCTTTGATTTCACCGTTCGCTATGACAGTCTGGTCAATTTTCTGGAGGTGAAATATCCTGATTATTATAAATTGAAATATTCAGAACCAACAGTCAGTATTAAAGCAATCCAGAATCAGTTGGAGAATGACCGGGCCTTAGTTGAATACATGCTCTCTGATTCAATGCTTACTACGTTTGTGATTAATAAATACCACTTTAAAGTCTTCACGCAACCGATAAACTCCACTTTTAAGAAAGATATTCAAGTATTAGCTGCCTCTACAACTAATAATTCAATGATGAGTCCTACGGAACAGGATTATGCAGCATACACTGGTTCAGCTTACCGTTTATATAAAATACTGATTCAACCCATTGAGTACTCATTCCATGAAAAGAAACTGATTATTATACCTGATGGTGAAATTGGATATATTTCATTTGATATGCTTCTGACCAAACCGGTGAGCGCAAGTAATATGGATTATAGGAAACTGCCATATCTGATCCGTAACAAGGTGATCAGTTACAGTACCTCAGCTATACTCCAGTATTCAGGGTTCCAAAAAAGAGAACGCAAAGCCACCAGGAATCTATTGGCAATAGCCCCTTCCTATGAAAACCTGACTGACTCAGTTAAGACTGCTTTTACAGATGAAAATGGTAAAAAAGTATACCTGTTGCCCATTCCCGGTATCGAAAAAGAACTCAAAGGTATTAAACATACGCTGTCAGCAAAAACAATAGAAGGTAAAGATGCAACAGAGGAGCGATTTAAAAAAGAGGTCGGGAAATACAACATTTTGCACTTAGCCATGCATACGCTGATCAACAATTCAGAACCTATGCTTTCAAAACTGGTATTCTATCAGGATAATGACACCCTGGAAGATGGAATGCTTAATACTTATGAATTGTTCAACATGGACCTGAATGCAGGACTGGCTGTATTAAGTGCATGCAACACCGGTTCAGGTAAGCTACTGAAAGGTGAAGGGATCATGAACCTGGCCCGGGGTTTTATTTATGCCGGAGTGCCCGGAATTGTTATGACGATGTGGTCAGTTGAAGATCAGGCAAGTTCAGATATTGTTAATAAATTTTATAAATACCTGAAAGACGGTATGTCGAAGGATGAAGCCCTGCGACAGGCAAAACTTGACTTCCTGGCCCAAGGCGATCCTCTGAAATCACATCCATTCTATTGGGCTGCTTATGTTAACATTGGCGATAATAGTCCTATGAAGCTTCGTAACCATAAAGTAATCTATTCAATAGCCGGAGTTTCACTACTCATTATCGGTATTGGGTTATTATTTGTGATTAAACGAAAAAATATAATTAAATACAAATAATCCATATCTTTGGCATTATTATTGTTACTCATAATGTAATGCTCATCACACAGAAAAAACTTTAAATGATTTATCCTGGTAACTTTGAAATTAAGTCGGGTTTTATTTCAATTCGTACTGCTTTAAGTCGACTTTGCTTGATTGACTATTCGCGTGAACTGGTCAATTCAATGGCTTTTTGTACTGATTATGACTATCTGAATAAACTACTCGGGCAAGTTTCAGAAATGAAGTATATCCTTCAATTCATACCTGACTTTCCCCAACAGGACTATTTCGATCTTACTTCTGAGCTGATCAGGATAAGGATAAAAGGAACCTATTTAGAACCTGAAACGCTACTGGAACTTAAACTGTCTCTGGAAGCAATAACAGCTATTATCTCATATACCGGCAATCTGGATGCAGGTAAATTTAAAGAATTGAAGTTGCTGTTGCCTTATGAAAAACCTGAAAAAGCTATATTAGAAAAAGTAAAGCTGATTGTTAATGAAAAAGGAGAGATCAAAGATAATGCAAGTGAAGCTTTACTTTTAATCAGAAAAGAAATAAATAAGCGTGTTTCGAGCATTGACAGGCGGATAGGGCAAATATTATCACAAGCCAGAAAGGACAACCTTGTTAGTGATAATGCAGAACTTGCAATCAGAAACGGACGGTTGGTTATCCCAATGCCTGCAGGAAATAAAAGAAAACTGAAAGGCTATGTGCATGACACTTCTGCCACTGGTCAAACAGTATTTATTGAGCCTGCAGAAGTATTCGAGATGAATAATGACATCCAAAACCTCAGGGTTGAAGAGAAACAGGAAATTATTAACATCCTTACCTGGTTTACGGACTACCTGAGAGGTTTTATTGATGGACTACTGGCTTTTTACAGGTTTTTGGGTGAAATTGATTTCATCCGGGCAAAAGCAATGCTGTCCATTGACTTTCAAGCAACGAAACCTGAACTACTTAAGGAACCTCTTATCGATTGGAAAAATGCTATTCATCCTCATCTGATGAAAAGCCTGGCAAAGCAAAGCAAAACCATAGTACCTCAGGAAATATTCCTTGATAAAAGCAACAGGATTATGATTATTAGTGGTCCTAATGCCGGTGGTAAATCAGTATGTCTGCAAACGGTGGCTCTTTTACAGTATATGTTACAATGTGGTCTGTTGATTCCTGTGAATGATGATTCCAGGTCAGGGATTTTTACCAATATCTTTTTGGAAATCGGTGATGAGCAGTCTCTCGAAAATGATTTAAGTACCTATAGTTCTCATCTGATTCATGTAAAACATTTTTTAGAAAACGCTGATGAGACCACGCTTTTCCTGATTGATGAGTTTGGAGCAGGAACTGAACCACAACTGGGGGGAGCAATGGCAGAAGCAAGCCTGCAAAAGTTGGATGAGTTGGGCAGCTACGGAGTTGTTACAACTCACTACACTAATTTAAAATTAATGGCGGGTAACAATAACGGCATCTTCAATGCGGCGATGCTTTATGATTCAAAAGCAATGCGACCGTTATTCAAGCTGAGCATCGGAAAACCGGGTAGTTCCTTTGCGTTTGAAATTGCTCAGAAAATAGGATTCCCTTATGAAGTATTGTCGAATGCAACAAATAAAATCGGAAAGGGACAACTGGACTTTGAAAAGCAACTGGCACAATTGGAAGTAGATAAAAAGGAAATTGCTGAAAAGATTGCCGGTTTGAAAGTCGCCGACAATATGTTGGCCGGGTTGGTTCAAAGATATCAGCAACTACTGGCTGATCTGGAATCAAAGAA
>JBAXYX010000153.1:0-5750 GCA_041670625.1 Lentimicrobiaceae bacterium
CCACCCACGGTTGGACCGGCTGTAAGCGTACCCAGAGTATAGGCGTAGGAACCCACATTTTCTCCTGCGACCCTGTTCAGTGCGCCACTGAAGGAATCACCGCTGACGAGTTCAGGAGTGTACGTGTAGGTGAACGTAGGATCAGACTCACCGTAAACTTTCGATTGACCGGCATTGGCGGTAACAAGGACTGATTTCACACTGATGGTGAACTCAGGGGTTGCAGCTAAGGTCAGGTCATAGTTCGCTCCGGCAACACCACCCACGGTTGGACCGGCTGTAAGCGTACCCAGAGTATAGGCGTAGGAACCCACATTTTCTCCTGCGACCCTGCTTAAGGCACCGGTAAAGGAATCACCTGAAACTAATGTAGGGAAATAAGTATACGTAAATACAGGATCAGGATCACCATAGATTTTCGATTGTCCGGCATTAACAAGAATCAGTAATTGTTTTTGATTAATGGTGAATTCCGGGGTAGTCGAAAGTGTAAGGCTATAATTAGAACCTGCATTCCCACCTGCGGCTAATGTTCCCAGAGTATATGCGTATGTACCCACGTCTTCACCTGATTCCCGGCCCAGTGCTCCGCTAAAAGAATCACCTAAAACCAGTCCGGGGGTATACGTGTAAGAAATATTTGGATCATTGTCACCATACACTTTTGATTGTCCCGGATTTGCTGTAATAAAAACAGACTTAACGCCGATGTTAAAAGTTGTCGAGGTTGCTACTGTATATACATAATTGGGACCTGCCGTAAGATTACCTAAAGAATAAGCATACGTACCTGCATTTTCGCCTGCGACTCTGCCAAGTGCACCTGTAAAGGAATCACCAGCAACAAGTCCAGGGGTATAGGTATAAGTAAATTCCGGGTCAGTTTCACCATACACTTTTGATTGTCCCGGATTAGCCGTAATCAGAATAGATTTTCCAATAATAGAAAACGCATCTGAAGCATAGAGCGTAAGATGATAGTTTTCAACTGAAGTCTCAGGTGTAACTATTCTGAGATCACCCAGATTATAATGATACTGGCCCACATTTTCACCCGGAGCTCTTTCAAGAGAGCCGGTAAAATAATCGCCTGTAACCAATCCCGGGAAATAGAAGTAAGTAAATTCCGGATCAGCTTCATTATAGATTTTATATTGTCCTTCGTCAACAATAAGCAGTATAGCCTTTTGATTGATCGTAAATTCAGGTGTTGGCGCCAGTGACAAGTTATAGTTGGAACCTGCTGAGAGGCTTCCAAGTGTGTAAGCATAGGTACCTGCATCTTCCCCATCATTCCTGCTCAATGCACCGGTAAATGAATCACCTGATACCAATGCAGGAGAACAGGTATATTTGAATACAGGATCAACTCCGCCATATTCTTTTGACTGTGATGCTTTAGCAGTAATAAGTATTGATTTGATATTAACTGTGAACACAGGAGTAGATGCCAGTGTAAGCATATAGTTAGCGCCTCCATTGGAGCCTGCGGTTAGGTTGCCAAGGGTGTATTGGTATGAACCAACATTTTCGCCCGGCATCCTGTTTAGTGCACCGCCAAAGGAATCACCACTTATTAATGCAGGGCTGCAGGTATAGGTGAATGTGGGATCAGACTCACCGTAAACTTTCGACTGTCCTGCATTGGCTGTAACGAGTAATGATTTTATGTTGATGGTGAACTCAGGAGTTGCGGCTAAGGTTAGGTCGTAATTTGCTCCGGCAACACCACCCACAGGAGAACCTGCTGTGAGCGTACCCAGGGTATAGGCATAGGAACCCACATTCTCCCCTGATACTCTGCTTAAGGCACCGGTAAAGGAATCACCACTGATTAATGCAGGAGTAAAAGTATAGGTGAATACAGGATCAGACTCACCATAAATTTTCGACTGTCCGGCATTGGCAGTAACAAGGACCGATTTCATGCTGATGGTAAACTCAGGAGTTTCGGCTATGGTAAGATCATAGTTTGCTCCGGCAACACCACCCACAGACGGACCTGCCGTGAGCGTACCTAAGGTATAAGCATAGGAACCCACATTCTCACCTGCTACCCTGCTTAAGGCACCGGTAAAGGAATCACCACTGGCTAATGCAGGAGTAAAAGTATAGGTGAATACAGGATCAGACTCACCATAAATTTTCGACTGCCCGGCATTGGCTGTAACGAGGACCGGTTTGGTCGTAATGGTAAACTCAGGGGTTACACTCAGGGACAGGTCGTAATTTACTCCGGCAACACCACCAACAGGAGAACCTGCCGTCAGCGTACCCATAGTATAGGCATAGGAACCCACATTCTCCCCTGCTACCCTGCTTAAGGCACCGGTGAAGGCATCACCACTGACTAATGCAGGAGTATAAGTATAAGTAAAGGTAGGATCAGACTCACCGTAAACTTTCGACTGTCCGGCATTGGCGGTAACGAGTACTGATTTCACATGGATGGTGAACTCAGGAGTTGCGGCTAAGGTTAGGTTATAGTTTGCTCCGGCAACACCACCAACAGGAGAACCTGCTGTAAGCGTACCCAAAGTGTACGCATAGGAACCGACATTCTCCCCTGCTACCCTGCTTAAGGCACCGGTGAAGGAATCACCACTGGCTAATTCAGGAGTGTAAGTATAAGTGAATGCAGGATCAGACTCACCGTAAACTTTCGACTGTCCGGCACTGGCGGTAACAAGGATATTTGCTTTATTAACCGTTACAACAAACTCACCAGAATATTCCTCAGGGCAGATACCACTCTTGACAGCAGCCCTATAATACCAGATACCGGCTGCATTGGGTACTTCAGAAAAAGTATTGGAGGTGTTTGCAACAGTCGTCCAACTTCCGGAATTAAATTTCTTTTCCCAGTATTGGATGTCGCCTGTATAACCATTTAAGGTCAGGGTTCCTGTTGAAGATCCGTAAGTAATCGTATTGGTGCCGGTAATCGTCCCGGGCACTGTAACAGGATTGACGATAACTTCCGCAGAAGCGCACCCGTCACTAAATTTCCCGTTTTTATAATTCCTGGCAAAGTAGGTAGTATTAGCAGTTGGAGAAACCGTAACAGGGTTAGCAATTCCTATTTGAGTTCCACCGCAACTTTCGGTATACCAATATACCGTACCATCCGCACCGTTTGCAGTTAGCTGCGAAGAAGATCCGTTACAGATAGTAGCGGGACTTGCGGTAATGGAGGTTGGATTTGCAGGTGGGGGCATGACCACCACCAAAGCATAATCTTCCGTTTCGCCATATTGCAGGGTTGAGCATGGATCAGTTGGTACACCACTATTGTGATATTCTCCCCTGACACGCATTCTATAAGTGCCTTCAGCAATGGATGCAGGAACCGTAAAACTTGCGCTTACATTCATAGAACCATTGCCAAAAGCGATAACCCTTTCACTGGAAGAATAAACCGCATCTTTATTATAATCGATCCATACGGCATAATCCATAGGATAAACGAGTGAAGTAAAAGACATCGTTACTGAATTCCCCGAAGCCTGTGATACCTTTTTAGTTGAACTGTAATCAGTATAAGAGGTCGCAGAACAAGTTGAAGGATTGTTAAAATTGGAGATTCCCCCTGTAGTGGTTACATTAGAAATATACATTATACAGGGATTGGTTGAAACAGCGGGAATACAGGCACTTGTCTGAGCCAAAAAGCTCAATGCTTCCCCATAACCGATACCCATCGAGTTCGTAGCATAAGCCCTTACATAATAAGTAGTCTGATCCGTCAATCCGGTCATGGTGCTGGTAAAACTGCCTAACCCACTACCATTTGTAGTGTGACTATCAGAAGGGGTAGGTGAACCGGTAGTATTCCAGCAAATACCCCTTGCCGTAACTGTGTAGAATCCATCGTCTGTTACAACACCACCTGAAGTGGCCGAAGCAGCGGTAATGCCGGTGACCCCGGTTGTAGTAATGACAGGTGGACCAGGTATCCCGATGCTTCTTACGGTGGTGTTGGAATATTGCGTACCATTGTATGCAACGAATGCTATGGTTCGGGTAGCATTGGATGATGAAACATCAGTGTTTGCAAATTTTACCGATCGCAAAGCAGCCTGATAATTGGCAATGGAGGCTGTTCCGGATAAGGTCATTACCCCGGTTGAAGCATTATAGGAACCGGTAATACCATTGGCATTAACGAAGGATAATACATCTTTCCCTGCTACGAAATTGGCAGTGATGGAGATAGTTGCACTCACCCAGTTGGTTCCTGAATTCTGTGTGGCAGTAAGGGTTTGAGTAATATTAACATCCGGATCGCCCAGACTATATGGAAGAATAGTACTTTCCACACCAGTGAGGATCGGGTTATTAGGCGTAAATTTTGTGAAGCCCCTCCCGGCTTCTCCCTGTACGATATAGAGTGAATTGCCATAGGTAACGATGGCTGCATCATTGGTGGTAAAAGGGAGGGTAAGGGTGTTATTCCATGTCTGGGCACCCAGATCGTATGAATAGAGGTTGTTACCACCGTAGTCACCCTGGCAATAATAATAGGCATCATAAATAGCTGAACCAAGGACTGCTCCACCGGGGACATTAGTCAAGTCAGTCCACGTGTTCGTTGAAACCTGATACCGTTTAAACCCGACCGAACCATCCCCGGTATGCAGATAAATATAGCCATTCTTATATTGCAATCCGCCCCAAGGCTGACAAGCAGTCCCGGTTAAACCAACCCAGGTTCCGGAACTTACTACATATTTTTTAAATACTTCATTTCCTGAAATATAAATATCCGTGCCATCGTTGCAGATATCCCCGGTCTGCATGCCACTTGCTATGCTTGTCCAAGTATTGGTGGCAATAGTATAAATAGCGATACTATTATTTGAACAATAGCTATTGTATATTTTTCCATCAAGACAGGTTGCACCCCCGTTATTTCCTGAAGAAACAGGGCATGGTGCCAAGGTAGTCCAAGTGTTGGAGGAAGCGTCATAACGGTAATAGTTAATAGAACCCTGATCACCCTGTCCGTAAAAATATCCTGTGGTGGGATCTACCGTAAAGCAGGTCAAATTCATCGGGCAACTGGCAAGCGTGGTAAAAGTCCCTGTAACGTTTGTTCCTCTGGCAGATGTGCCGGAACGCTGCTGAGAAGTTCCCTGACCAGATGATATTCCGGTAGAAGCACTCCCGGAATACTCATTACGCATCCTGATCTGGAGCTCGTTTTGCTCTTGCAGGGTCATATTGCTGCAGTCTGCTATTTTCTTACCTGCGGTCAGTTCCCTGATGCCTGTCTGGGCCGATAACTGAACCACAAATCCAAGTAATAGCGACAAAAAAAGTAGTCTTAGTTTCATTGAATTAATGTTAACAAGTGATAATTAAGTTAAGAACAAGTATCTATATAGCTATAATAAAGTATATTACGTTAAACATGCACCCCCCTGCCGGGATTAAGCTACCTGCTTATCTCAACGGAATGCGTTAAAAAACGAAAACTGTGTTATTTGCCGGGGGATTATATAACACGTAATCAACGTGAAAAGTAAGAACGAAACTCTAACCGGCTGCAATTGAACCGGCTATATTCTGAAAATGAGCCCTGCACTATAAGCCGGGGACACATCAAATTCTGCAGGCAAATATATAATAGTTTAAATCAAAAGTTGCAAATTTTTTATTTAATTTTATTGCGACTTAACCGGCGTTAGTATGAAAGCTCCAAGAGTATTACTTTTTGCATTGAGCTTGCTGATTACCCAGGCTCTTGC
>JBAXYX010000154.1:0-5710 GCA_041670625.1 Lentimicrobiaceae bacterium
CAACTCGATGTGCTCAAAGCGGCTACTTCAAAGCTTATCGCTAATGATGCCATGTATTTATCACTGCTCATAAGCGACAATATTGACATGGACAGTTCCACACTGGCACTTGCTTCCTTTGCCCGTGCTGACCTCTTGCTTTTCAGAAATCAGCCCGTTAAAGCATATGAGTTGCTCGATTCCATCCTGATTGCTTTCCCCGGACACCTCATCACGGATGATGTACTGATGAAAAAAGCAGAAATAAAACTAAAAGAAGGCGACTTTGCTCAGACTGAAACGCTATACAAGACCGTACTGGAGCAGTTCCCTGATGATATACTGGCCGACGATGCCCTCTATAATCTGGCAACGCTTTACAAAGATCACATAAACGACCGGCAGAAGGCCATGGATTCCTATCAGAAACTGATGACCGATTATCCCGGCAGCCTCTATGTAGTAGAAGCCCGCAAACAATTCAGAGATCTGCGTGGTGACTTTCAAAAAACTGACCAACTTGAACTGAACTAATAAAATGACCGTTCATAATTTAACACCATTCTTTACCTTTAATTATACCATACTCATTACTCATAAATAACCCCTATTCCATTGATTCCTGTACGAGCAAAAAAACGCCTGGGCCAGCATTTTCTCAATGATGAGAACATTGCGAAAAAGATTACGGAAAGTATTACACTGCCATGTGATGCATTGCTTGAAGTAGGCCCCGGAACAGGTGTGCTTACAAAATACCTGTTAGAGTTGTTAGATAACCCCACCGGTCAGGAAAATGTGATACAGTTATCAGGGCAATCAATAAATGCTGAGCCTCATTCAGTATCTTCAGAGCAAGTAAGGAGTACTGAACCTCATTCAATACTTTCAGAAAATGGAATAAATGAAGAGCCTCATTCCGAACTTTCAGAGCATTCACTGAATGTTAAGTCTGATTCTGAACTTTCAGCGCAAGGAAAAAGCACCACGCCTCTGTTAAAGAAATTTATTGCATTGGATGTAGACAGAGAAAGTATTGCATATTTGAAAGAGAACTATCCTGAACATTCAGAGCTTTTCATTGAAAAGGACTTTTTGCGAATTGACTCTAAGGAATACTTCAACGGTTCTTTTTCAGTAATAGGAAACTTCCCATACAACATCTCCAGCCAGATATTCTTTAAGGTATTAGACCATCTGGATCAGATACCTGAGGTTGTATGTATGCTTCAGAAAGAAGTGGCACAACGTATTGCCGCCCCTCCGGGCAGTAAAACCTATGGAATATTAAGCGTACTGCTGCAAGCGTGGTTCCATATAGAGTACCTGTTCACGGTTGAGCCTCATGTGTTTATCCCGCCTCCAAAGGTTAAATCAGCCGTAATACGACTTCGCCGCAATGAAGTAACGGATCTGGGTTGTGATGTCAACCTTTTCAAAAAAGTAATCAAAACAGCATTCAACCAACGACGTAAAACCCTTCGTAACGCGTTAAAAAGCCTTGATCTTAACCCCGGTGCTGAATTGGAAAGCCTGCTCACTAAGCGGGCTGAGCAACTGAGTGTTGCTGACTTTGTGTTTATAACAAAAGCGTTGCAATAGTATCATTCAAGGGCCTTGTGACACACACAATTTTAAGTACCTGCACATTCTGATAATTAATAATTTTTGCTTTACTTTGCACTGAAAATAAGCATTATAAGCCATTAGAAAGCATTTGATGAAATCAAAAATTCAACCTGCTGCAACTCCCGTTAAAAAGACTGATAAACCTTTAAACCATAAGCCATTAAATTTAAAGGTATATTACCTTTTTATTGCTGTGCTCGCTTTTGTATTGTACGGGAATACTGTTTCAAATAGTTATTCACTTGATGACTCGTATGTTACATCTGTAAACCCTATGGTACAACAGGGCATTAAAGCTATCCCTGCTATTTTTACCTCTAACTATATCAGCATGAACGCTGAAGAGGGCGGCCAGCATCACTACGGCTATCGTCCTGTTGCCAAGGCTACCTATGCTATTGAATGGCAGCTTTTTGGTGAAAATCCTCATGTAAGTCATTTTATCAACGTACTGTTATATGCACTTACCGGATTACTGCTGTTCAGCCTGCTGCTCAAATTGCTTAAGAACTACCATGTATTGCTCCCGTTTCTTACAGTGGTACTCTTTATGGTGCACCCTTTGCATACTGAAGTAGTGGCAAGTTTGAAGAATCGCGAGGAGCTGCTGAGTTTTCTGGGTGCTCTGTTGTGTATTCATTATTTCATGAAGTATTATGACACTAACCGCCGAATCAATATCCTTTGGGCATTGCTGTGTTTTGCGTTTGGCTATATGTCGAAGGTAAATATCATGACCTTCCTGATCCTCATTCCGTTGATCTTTTATTTCTTTACGGATATTAACCCCCGAAAAATACTCATCAGTACATTGATGGTGCTGGCAGTTATAATAGCAATTGTTCTGATACCACGATTAATTATAGGCACTTCGGTAAGACCAGTTCAGTTTATTGAGAACCCGCTCCTGTTTGATACTAACTTCTTTGAAAGGATTGGCACCTCTATGATGGTATTGCTTTATTATCTAAAGATGCTTATTTTCCCTCATCCTCTGGTATTTTACTACGGTTTTGATATGATTCCTGTTGCAGGATTTGCTAAACCGCTTGTATGGGTGTCACTACTGATTCATTTAGCTTTGTTGGGATATGCCATTTATAACATCCGTAAGAAATCTCTCTTCTCCTTCGCTATTTTATTTTACCTGGTTAATATTGCCATATTTTCCAATCTGGTGGCTCCTCCTGCAGGTATGGTAGCTGAACGTTTCCTCTATGTAGCTTCTTTGGGATTCTGCCTGGCGCTTGCCTATGGATTGTTCAGGATATTTGGTGCAGATACACTTTTGAAGGTCATGCCCAAGAAAACCATTAGTTATGTATTATTATTCACCCTGCTCATATCTGTACCGGCTGCTGCACGCACCATTGACCGTAATAAAGACTGGAAAACGGAAATGAGTTTGTATCAGGCTGATATGCCTTACCTGGAAAAATCAGCAAAGGCTAACTTTATTTATGCCACCAACCTCAGAAGTTTGGTGGTTGAACGGTTGAAGTCAGGGGTAGGTAAGGAATATATCATGGCCGATGCCCAAACCTGTATCAAACATTTTAAACGGGCTGTTGCTGTTTATCCCAAATATCCTGATGCCTGGAATAACCTGGGCGAAACATACTTGCTATTGCTCAATGAACCTGATTCATCCATCATCTATTTTAAGAAGGCTATTGAAACAAACCCCAACCTGAGAGCAGCTTACTATAACTTGGGTTACACCTACCAGGTTACTGAGCAGTATGAAAAATCCATTATTAATTATGAGAAAGCTTTAGAGCTCGAACCTTATGAAATAAGAGCTATGTCAAACCTGGCCCAGATGTATGAGAAAACCGGGAATATTGAAAAAGCAATCACCCTGAATGAAGATATCATGAAACTGGAACCTACCCTTGATGTTCCTTATGTGAACCTGGGTACCTTTGCACTTCATACAGGTGAAATAAAAGAAGCCATAGAATACTTCGAAAAAGCTATTGAAATCAATCCTGACAACTTTGATTTGAGTATGCGTTTACGCAATTACTTCATGCAGACAGGTGATTCAACAAAAGCTGAATATTACCTTGACCTGGCTCGCCGCGCTAGTACGACTAAATAAACTAATTATATGCCTGAAATAAGTACATATTATAATCCTTCACTCACACTGCCCGCGATACTTAAAAGAGCAGTCAGTAGCCCGGTGACTAAATATATTGGTTACTACAATGAATCGGGTGAAGGTGTTATGCAATCATACCCTCAATTATGGAGCGAAGCTTCATTAGTGGCTATCGGACTTTATAATGAAGGATTAAAACAGGGTGACAAACTGATTATTGCAACCCAAAGTAATAGCGAAACATTAACACTCTTATGGGCTTGTTTCCTGAGTGGTATCATACCCACAGTACTTCAACCTCCGCCTACTTTTACAGGTTACAGTCCGTCACTTAATAAACTTATAAAGGTTTATGAACGCTTTGGCAACCCTCCGGTATTTATGAGTTCAATTCCTGAATTAAATGAACTGCCGAATATAAAAATAAGTTGCATTAGTCAGCTCAACTGTAAAGGAACATTGCCTGATATAGAAATAGATCCGAATGATATTGCATTCATCCAGTTTTCATCAGGCAGCACCGGTGATCCGAAAGGTATCATGCTTTCACACCATAATATAATCGTTAACCTCGATGCTATCAGGATTGGCCTTAATATTAACTATCCGGATGTGTTCGGCAATTGGATGCCTTTATTCCATGATATGGGGTTGATAGGTTATCACCTTACTCCAATCTATACCGGTACTAATCAGTGGCATATTGAAACGATTGATTTTATAAAGAACCCCGGTTTATGGCTTAACATGCTTAGTGAGCAGAAAGTAAAAATTACCGGTTGCCCAAACTTTGGCCTTGCCTTAGTACTGCGTTTTATTAACAGAATGAAATCTAAACCTCAATGGGATTTTTCAAAGCTTGAAGGGATACTCAATGGAGCGGAGCCTATTTCGGTACAGATTATGAACAGCTTTGTAGAGGAGCTTAAACCATTTAACCTCAAGCCTGAAGCCATGATGCCTGTGTACGGACTGGCTGAGGCTTCTTTAGCTGCTACCTTTACCCCTTTAATGCAACCAACGGTCATCACAGCATTTGATGCCATAAGCCTTGACAGAGACGGGATCGGCATTGAAGTTGACTCAAATCACCCGCATGCCCGCTTAATATCATCAGTAGGAGTACCCATTCATGATATTGAAATTAGTATTATTGATCATGATGGCAAACCTGTTCCTGAGGGAACTTCGGGTTTGATTTGCCTGAAAGGATTATCTATTACTTCGGGTTACTATAACAAGCCCATTGAAACTCAAAAAGCATTCAATGATGGCTGGTTGTCTACTGGTGACATAGGGTTGCTGTATAAAGGGAACTACTATATCAGTGGTCGTGACAAGGATATCATCTTCAAGAATGGCCGGCATTACTTTGCCAATGATCTGGAAGAACTCGCATGTACCCTTGAGGGCATCAGTTATGGCAAAATATGCTTTGCAGGAATCACTGACCCACAGAACGGGCATGAAAGAATCATTGCTTTTCAGGCAGGTTCACCGGGTGAAAAAGCT
Source organism: Lentimicrobiaceae bacterium (assembly GCA_041670625.1). Classification (GTDB taxonomy): domain Bacteria; phylum Bacteroidota; class Bacteroidia; order Bacteroidales; family Lentimicrobiaceae; genus Lentimicrobium. Next base: position 5,228 of record JBAXYX010000154.1, read on the forward strand.
CATGCTTTATTCATGGAGTTGCGTAACTTACTGCGAAATGCCCTCGGCATTACCCTTGATGAGCTGATTATGGTCCGTTCAAATGAAATTCCCAAAACATCAAGCGGCAAGCTTCAACGCTACAAACTTGTGCAACGATATATGGCCGGTGAATTTGATACCATAAAAATTTTAATGAATGTATAAGTTTGGGTCATCCTTATTACTTTTACCTTGCTCATTTGAAGACCTGCCTTTTAAAAAATTTTTATCTTTGTAAATTACAAAAGAGAACAAACTCATGAATATTGAAGACTTTATCACCCGAATAGAAGAAGAATTTGATGATATCAAACCAGGCACCCTTAAACCCGCAAGCATACTCAGGGAAGTGTTTGAATGGAATTCTATCAATGCGCTTATCATGATTGCGATGGTTAAAACTGAATACGATGTTGTTATCAATGCTGACGACATTGCTAACTCCAAAACTATTGAAGATAC
>JBAXYX010000155.1:0-5707 GCA_041670625.1 Lentimicrobiaceae bacterium
ATCATGCAATCTGTATGACCTGGAAACAGTGGATTAAATATTGGTGAACCTCTACATGCAATATTTTCTCGGGTATCTCAGCTTCAGCGATAAAACTCCATTTGACACCTCCCTATTAACGGTTTTCCGAAAAAGATCAGGCATGGAGCAGGCAAATGCCATTAATAAGCGAATCGTAGCTTTAAAGGCCAGTTATATATAGGTCAGTTGTTTATAGATCAGTTATTTATAAGTCACTTGCGAAAACCAGACACCATTATGTATTAATTCAAAGGTGGAGTATGTCAGCAGACCCTAAATAAGTTGTCTAAAAAGTGAACAGCTAAATATCAGGTAAACAGACAAATAGCTCTTGTTTTTATGATAAAAGATGGTAATTTGTGAATTAGCTTTTTGCGCCTGACAGTAAAATTATCTAACTAGCTATTTCGCTATCAAAGTAATTATTAATCAATAAGTTAGCTAATATTTTTCTGATGCCAAACTGCAATTGTCTATAAAAGCTTGTAACGCACAGGTATTCAGGCCGATATAGTGAATATTTTAATTGATATCCCCTCGTGAGTAGCCTGTACGTTTCAAGAGTAGGGGAGTGCCTTGCTCAGCTCATCTATGGGTGCTTATATCAATAAAGTATTACAAGGACTTGTTATAAAAGGACCAAATCTAGAGCTGGAATCCGGGCGATAGTATTGATTGGAATCCGGGCACAAATACTGATTGGATCCAGTGATTGAATTCAGTTACCAGTTTATCTTATTATAGCTTATCATCAGTAACCCAAACCCGTTTTCCGGTTTAGGAACAATGGATTATTCCAATTTATTATCACTCATCATACGATAAATGGTGGTTTTGCCAATTCCGAGTTTATTAGCAACCAACCTTACTTTGTTATCATATTTTTGGAGGAAGTGGCTAATGATACGTTTGTTGTATTCTTCAAGTGTTGTTTCTTCATAGAGGAAATCCTGGCTCATGTTGGTGGAGCTAAAAGAAATATCCGTATCCTCAATGGCGTTGGTATTAGTCATAACAGCAGCAAGCTCTATAATAGCTTTAAGTTCTCTTACATTACCCGGGAACGGGTACTTTTGAAGTTTCATGACTGCTTTGGGTGATATAGAGAGCTTTTTCATCTTATTCTTGGTGCAAAACTCATCAACAAAGAACCTGGCTAATAATGCAACATCATTTCCACGATCACGCAGAGGAGGCAGGTTAATTGGCAATCCGAGTAAACGGTAATACAGGTCTTCACGGAATTGACCACTTTTTACCAGTTCCTGCAGATTCTTGTGTGTGGCAACAATAACCCTTACATCTAACTTTATTACTTCACTTCCACCTACGCGGGTAACTTCTTCTTCCTGTAAAACACGTAAAAGTTTTGACTGCATGTTAAGGTCCATATCACCAATTTCATCCAGGAATATAGTCCCTTTATTAGCTTCCTCAAAGCGGCCAATACGGCGATTGGCCGCACCGGTGAATGCGCCTTTTTCATGTCCGAACATCTCACTTTCAATCAGTTCAGATGGAATAGCTGTTACATTAACAGGCACGAAAGGCTTTTTACTGCGGGCAGAGCCAAAGTGGATTGACTTAGCAACAAGCTCTTTTCCTGTTCCAGTTTCACCGTACACTGAAACAGTGATGTTTGTTTTTGAAGCTTTTTCAATAAGTGTGAATACCTTGTTAATTGCGGTACTATTACCCTTTATCAGATTACCTGATTCATACTTCTTACCAATTTCTTCCTCCAGGTCGGCAATTTTCTGCTTCAGTTTAAGGTTTTCACGGATATTTCTGGTGATGTTCCACAAACGTTCTTTGGTATCCTGATCTTTCAGGATATAGTCATAGGCTCCTTTCTTGAGCAGTTCGATAGCAGTAGCAATGTCCTGCTGACCTGAAACTATTACAACAGGGGTATCAGGATTGAATTCACGTACTTGCTTCAATACTTCTAAACCGGTCATATCCGGCAAGTTATAGTCAAGTGATATCAGGCAGGGATTCTTATAAAGATTCTTCAACATACTTTTACCATCGGGAAATATCTCTATCTTGTTATCAGGATTGAGTGATAAATGGTATGAAATTATCTTTGCAAAGATTACATCATCTTCTACCAGAAATATTCTAAAAGGCTCCTCGGTCATGTGAAATAATTTATGCTAAGTTACAAAAATTACCAAAATATTAATAATGATAGTATGTTTCAACTTCAGTCAATACTTTAAACACTTCATCGGCAGTATTTGCCAGCATTAGTTTCATCCTAAAAGGCTTAAAGTCAGGAAGTCCTTTGAAATAATGTGCATAGTGCCGTCGAATTTCCAGCAATGCAATGATTTCACCTTTCCAGGCGATGGAGTCAACTAAATGGCGACGGCAAACAGCCAGTCGTTCCATTAATCCTGGCAGGGGAAGTTGTTCTCCCGTAGCTCGATAATGTTTGATGTCGCGGAACAGCCATGGATTCCCAATAGCTGCTCTTCCAATCATAATGCCATCTACCCCATAATGGTCACGTGCATTGAGTGCCGATTCAACGTCTGTAATATCCCCGTTACCTATAATAGGAATATGCATCCGGGAGTTATTTTTTACTTCACCTATCAGGGTCCAGTCGGCTGTACCTGAATACATTTGTGCTCTTGTACGGCCATGAATAGTAAGTGCAGCTATTCCTATATCTTGTAATTGTTCAGCAAGGGTAACAATGACCTTTGACTTATCATCCCAGCCCAGTCTGGTTTTAACGGTAACAGGTTTGTTAACTGCTTTTACAACAGCCTCAGTAATCATAAGTAACAGCGGTATATCCTGCAACAATGCCGCTCCGCCTCCCTTATTTACGATCTTGCGGACCGGGCACCCGAAGTTTAAGTCAATAAAGTCGGGATTAGCACCTTCCGAAACCTTGGCTGCGTTAGTCATGGATTCGATTGTACTGCCAAATAATTGTATTCCGACAGGTCTTTCCTTTTCTGAGAACTCCATCTTTTTCAGACTTTTTGAAGCATCCCTTATGAGACCATCGGCAGCAATAAATTCGGTAATAACAGCATCAGCTCCCATTTCACGGCATATGAGCCTGAAAGGGGGATCTGTTATATCCTCCATTGGTGATAATATTACCGGGAATTCTCCCAAATCAACACTCCCAATCTTCATTTCTCTGGTATTAGCAATTCACAACAAATCATCTATTCATACTAGTAGGAGCTGCCCACAAAAGTATTAGTAGTTCACGATGGTACTATCATTCACAAAAATACCGGCAACTCAAAATAGCATCAACAATTCGCAATAGTATTAGCCATTCAAAACAATTGTGCAGTTCACAATAGTATTAGCATTCCACTGTAGTATTAGCAATTCACAAAAATATGGATTGTTTTGAATTTTTGTATGATAGATTCAGCTTTGACCGTCTTTAAGTATTTATTATTTCTTTAGGTTTCACTGTCATGATCTTATTCCTTTATGGTTTAAGGGCACATTGAAATTAAAGCAATGCCCAATGAGAAGCTACCAACAACCGTAGCCGCAAATAACTACTAATAAAAGCAACATTAAGTATTTACCTTCAATTTGTAGCGCCCCAAAAGGGTAACATCCGTGGAACGCTCAAAATAAGTGACTAGAAAAAAGGGAACATTAATTCAACCCCCAAATAGAGTAGCACCACACAAGAGTAACATCCATGCAACACCCAAAAAGAGTGATTACCCAAAAGAGTAACATTCATGAAATGCCCAATGAGAAGCTACCAACAACCGTAGCCGCAAATAACTACTAATAAAAGCAACATTGAGTGTTTACCTTCAATTTGCAGCATCCGACAAGAGCAACGTTCATGGAACGCTCAAAATGAGTAACTACAAAAAAGGGAACATTAATTCAACACCCAAAAAGAGTAGCACCCCACAAGAGTAACATCCATGCAACACCCAAAATGAGTAGCTACCCAACAAGAGTAACATTCATGCAATGCCCAATGAGTAACTACCAACAAGGGTAGCCGCAAATAACTACTAATAAAAGCAACATTGAGTGTTTACCTTCAATTTGCAGCGCCCCAATATGGAGAAGCTGGTAGAGGAATTATTTAGAAAGAGTGAGCAGGCCAGGTGAATAAGCTAAAACTTGTATATAAATGGTGAAACATCCTTGAAAATCATGTAAGTTTGTGTTATATACATACTTAATCAAACCCCACACCCATGAAGCGAATTATTTTACTCTTTATTGTAGTCAACTTAACTATACTGGTTTCTGCACAGGTTGAAAAGTTTAGTAGAATTAAGATCAGTGTACAGCAAACAGATCTGCAAAAGCTGGCTCAGAATGGTATTACTCTTGATGCAGGTTATTATGATGTTAAGCAGAATTATTATATAGCTGAATTATCACAGCGTGAAATAGTGAAGTTACAAACCTTGGGATTCCCAATTGAAGTATTGGTGGATGATTTAGCTAAATGGTATGTAAGCAGGAATGAACAATCTGATGTGGATGCTATCACTGAAATGGCCAGAAGGGCGGCATCCGACTATCCTGTACCTGTCGATTTCGAACTTGGTTCTTGTGGAGGCTTCTGCACTATTGATGAGTGCTATGCTCATCTTGATTACATGGCTATGATGTATCCTGATCTTATCACAGTAAGGGCACCGGCATCTGACTTAACCACAGCAAACGACAGTTCATTATATTATGTGAAGATATCTGATAACCCAAACCAAAATGAAGGGGAGCCCCAGGTGCTTTACACAGGAATGCATCACGCCCGTGAAGCTATCGGAATGCAACATCTGCTCTTTTTTATGTATTACCTGCTTGAAAATTATGCTACTGATGATGAGATAAGGCAACTGGTTGATAATACAGAAATGTATTTTATTCCTATAGTGAATGTAGATGGGTATTCCCGTAATATTCAAACAAATCCTGCCGGTGGAGGTATGTGGCGTAAAAACCGTCGCCCAAATGGTGATGGCTCTTATGGAGTAGATATTAACAGGAATTATGGCTATGGCTGGGGATATGATGATGAGGGCTCTTCTCCTGTTACGTATGATGAAACTTACAGGGGCATCGCAGGGTTTTCAGAAATTGAAACTACTATCATAAAGGAGTTTTGTGAATCGCATAACTTCAAAATTGCGCTTAATTATCATTCCTATTCCGGTTTGCTGCTTTATGCATGGGGATATATTCCTGAAACAACTCCTGATGAGAATGTATTTAGTGCTTATGCAAAGGCAATGAATGTTGATAATCATTATACTTATGGCCCGGGGTGTACTACTATTTATCCTTCAAATGGAGGAAGTGATGACTGGATGTATGGTGAACAATCAACCAAAGAGAAAATATTAGCATATACGCCTGAATGTGGAAATGGTAACGATGGCTTTTGGCCTTTCACTTCACGCATTATCCCTCTTTGCCAGGAAAATATGATTCAGAGTATCTTAGCTGCCCACTATTCTGGTACTTTTGGAAAGCTGATGGATCAAACTCCTTTGATTATTCCTTCCACTAATTATTATGCAACCTTTGATCTCACTCGTATGGGTCAAACACCTGCTAATTATTCTGTTTCTATTGAACCACTGGATGACGTATTTGCTTCAGTGGGCGAACCGGTCCAAATTTCAGGGCTTCCTGTTCTTGGCAAAGTAACGGATTC
>JBAXYX010000156.1:0-5664 GCA_041670625.1 Lentimicrobiaceae bacterium
AGTCAAACGACAGTTTCCTTACAGGATGGTTTCTGCACCTGTTTGAATTCCCTGTTAATATGTTTTATGAATTTGCACCTGTAAGCATACTTGCGTTGCTCTTATTATCAAAGGAGGTCAGACACCGCACTTTTGAGCAACCATACTTTAAGTATGTTATTCTACTTTTTGGTGTAAACATTATTATTTACTGGCTTTCAGCTGATATGCGCAGTCGCTATCTGTTTATGCTGGTCCCACTCCTATCAATTGTTCTTATTAAAGCCTATGCTGTATCTGAATTACTCAATAATAAAATCTATAGGATCGTTAAATGGATCCTGTTCTATGGGACTCTATTAGTTGCAGTATCACTGATGATATACCCGATATGGAATGAAACCCGTGAGATGGCTTATGTATGGCCAATAAGCATTGCATTGATGTGTATAGCATTGGGGCTATGGATTGCTTCATATTGCAATCAACGACTGATATTGATTTCATTATTTGGTGCCTTGTTAATTGCTCGTATTGGCTTTAACCTGTTTAATTTACCCGCGAGGATGAATTCTTATCCTGATGAATCATACCGATCTGGCGAAATTGAAGCTGCCAGATTGTCGCTTGGGCATCCTCTGTATATCCTAAATGATACTCCGTTCAATCATGATGCCTCCTTTTATATAACTCGTGAACGGTTCGGAATACTAAAACGTATTCAGGTACTTGCTGAACCTGATGCCTTTTATTTAGCCAATCAGAAAAATCTGCATATTTTTGCAGAGAACTCAACGAAGTACCGGGTTGTATATTCTTTCAAGATAAAACTTGATGAAACCCGCCTATTTCTGATAACAAAGCAATAAATGAACAGACCAAAATTATCGGTTATAATTTGTGTTTATAACGAGGAAGAGAACATAAAACCACTCAACAAATGGATCAATGATTCATTGAAGGGCATGGACTATGAAATTGTTTATGTTGATGATGGTTCTTCAGATTCAACTATAAAGCAAATCAAAGAACTCAATGATGAAAAGGTCGTGTTGGTTGAGCTTCGTAAGAACTATGGTCAGAGTTCTGCTTTGTATGCCGGTATTGAACAGGCTAAGGGAGAATATATGGTCACTATGGATGGTGACCTGCAAAATGACCCTTCTGATATACCTATGATGCTCGAACTTGCTGAGAAGGAAGGTTGGGACCTTGTGGCCGGAATTAGGAAGAACCGTCAGGATGGTCTCTTTTTCCGCCTGATACCCAGTAAAATTGCCAACTCAATTATACGTAGCAGTACCGGAGTTCACATTAAGGATTATGGTTGTACTCTTAAGGTCTTTAAGAGTGATTTGGCTAAAGATATTGGTTTGTATGGTGAGTTACACAGGTTTATCCCGGTGCTTGCAAGCATGGAAGGGGCCAAAATTACACAGGTGGATGTTAAGCATCATGCCCGTGAATTCGGGAAATCAAAGTATGGTATTAACCGGACTTTTAAAGTAGCAAGTGATCTCTTGCTTATGATTTTCTTTAAGAAATACATGCAAAAGCCCATGCACTTATTCGGTGGTGCAGGTTTAGTCTTATTTCTGATAGGTTCAATTATTAATGTCTATTTCCTGATACTTAAAATTGCCGGACATGACATCTGGGGTAAGCCTATGCTTATTTTAGGCATATTGTTGCTTGTAGCCGGCATACAACTCATTACAACCGGAATCATTGCTGAGTTGCTGATGCGAACTTATTATGAGTCGCAAAACAAGCGTCCATACAATGTTCGTAAAATTCACACTTTTACTAAATAAATGAAGCGGTTTCTTAAAGCATTTCTCAAAATACTTCTATCCGCTGCTGCGCTTTATTATGTATTCACCAAAATTGAATTCAGTGATGTAGTAGCTATCTTCAGGAAAGTTGATTACCTGTTGATTCTTATTGCATTGGTGTTTTTTATCTTGTCGAAGTTATTATCTGCCTGGCGATTGAACTACTTCTTTGACAGTGCGGGAATAAAGCTGGAGAACAAGAGCAATATAAGGCTTTATTTGCTGGGAATGTATTATAACCTCTTCCTGCCGGGTGGTATTGGGGGTGATGGTTATAAGATATGGTTACTCAATAAGAAATTCAGTATTAAGGCGAAGGATCTGTTTTGGGGGGTGATGCTCGACAGGGTCAATGGGGTGTTTGCACTCTTTTTAATGGCATTGCTTCTGGTACCGTTTATTAATTTGCCTCAGGAGTATGCATTAGGTGCTATCGTTTTGATTCCTGTTACAGTATTAGCATACGCATTTATTAATAAGAAGTTCTTTAACAAATTCTATAAAGTAGTCACTCCCACTACTTTATTGTCGCTTGGTGTACAATTACTTCAGGTATTATCAGCCCTTTTAATATTATTTGCCAATGGTTGTTATGATCACTTAACCGCCTATTTGTTCTTATTTCTTATTTCATCTATAGTAGCAGCCCTTCCTTTCACTATTGGTGGTATCGGGTCAAGGGAAATTACTTTTCTGTTTGGCGCTAAACTCTTAGAACTTGATATTAACCAGTCCATTGCGCTGAGTCTTTTATTTTATATAATCACTTTAGTTGTTTCACTTGCCGGAATCTATTATAGTCTTAACTCAAAGGCCCTTAAACTGAATCCCAGTCAACCATCAAACAACTTAAATTTAAACACAACATTATGAAAAGGGTGTTAGTGACCGGAGCAGCCGGCTTTATTGGTTCCAACCTTACCAGGCACTTGCTTGATCAGGGCAATATAGTCGTTGGAGTTGATAACTTTGATAGCTTCTATGATCCTCAACTTAAACTCGCGAATATTAGTAACCTGTTAAAAAACAGCAACTTTTTATTATGCGAAGGAGATATCAGAGACTCTGCTTTTATTAATGAGGTAATGGCAACTCACAAGCCTGATGCTGTGGTTCATCTTGCTGCACGTGCAGGTGTCAGGCCATCAATAGAGCAACCTGTTTTATATTATGATGTGAATGTAACAGGTACTCTTGTTCTGTTAGAAGCAATGAGGAATCATGGAATCAAAAACATGGCGTTTGCGTCATCATCTTCCGTATATGGTAATAATAAAAAGACCCCTTTTGCTGAAACCGATAACGTTGATAACCCAATCTCTCCATATGCAGCTACCAAGAAGGCTGATGAATTGCTCTGCTACACATATCACCACTTATACGGGTTTAACATTTTCTGCTTGCGGTTCTTTACAGTGTACGGGCATAATCAGCGTCCTGAAATGGCAATACAGCAATTCGGCAGACTCATACGGGAAGGAAAAACGATTACCATGTATGGTGATGGCACTTCCAGACGTGACTACACTTATATAGATGACATAGTGGATGGAATTACTGCATCCATTGAAAGACTGAAAGGGTATGAAATTATTAACCTTGGCAACCATGATACCATTGCTCTTAAAGATCTGATAGACCAGATTGCAAAGACGCTGGGCAGGGAAGCTATCATCAAACAACTGCCATTGCAACCTGGAGATGTCAACATTACCTATGCCGATATTACTAAAGCATCTAAACTACTAGGGTTCCAACCCAAACATTCAATCCAGGAAGGTTTAGAGAAGATGTTTGCCCCAGAAAAATAAATAAGGTAAGAGCTGCATTGTCCAGTGCATCAGCATGGTAATGGGTGTTTATACTGAAGTATGTAGAAGTCTATTCCTGGCATATTGAAGTAAGTACGCGTCTATTGACCCCGGTAAAATAGACCTGTAGGAGTTGCATGGCTTTGGTCATTAGTATAGTGATGGGTGTTTATCCTGAAGTATGTAGAAGTCTATTCCCGGCATATTGAAGTAAGTGTGCATCTGTTTACCCCGGTAAAATAGACCTGTAGGAGTTGTATAGCTTTGGTCATTATAGCTTGGGTCATCAGTATGGTTCTGGTCATTAGTATGGTGATGGGTGTTTATCCTGACGCATACATAAGTCTATCACTGGCATATTGAAGTAAGTGCGCATCTGTTTACCCCGGTAAAATTGACCTGTAGGAGTTGCATGGCTTTGGTCATCAGCATGGTGATGGGTGTTTATCCTGACGCATGTATAAGTCTATCACTGGTATATTGAAGTAAGTGCGCGTCTATTGACCCCGGAAAAATAGATCTGAAGGAGTTGCATGGTTAGGTTCATCAGCATGGCTTGGGTCATCAGCATGACTCTGGTCATCAGCATGGTGATGGGTATTCATACTGACTCATGTAGAAGTCTATTCCCGGCATATTGAAGTAAGTACGCGTCTATTGACCCCGGTAAAATAGACCTTTAGGAGTTGCATGGCTCTGGTCATCAGTATCGCTTTGGTCATCAGTATGGCTTTGGTCATCAGCATGGTGATGGGTGTTTATCCTGACGCATGTATAAGTCTATCACTGGCATATTGAAGTAAGTGTGCATCTGTTTACCCCGGTAAAACAGATTGGTACGAGAATGTTTGTCTAAACAAAACCGACTGGTAAGGGTATATTTACACTTGTAGAACAGAGTGTATGAAGATGTAAATTCCGGCAAAATAATTAAGCTAAAAAGATGCATTTTAACCAACAGTATTTCAACTATTTATATCATTTGGAGTGCTTTTATGAGATATACACTCTATAAACAAAATGAAATGTTCAGGAATTTAACTATTGATACTTAACAAGCTAATTATTAGTGATTTAGTATTATATTTTCTGACATGTACCTGCATATGTGTAAAAAGCTTCGTAATAAGCGGATAATGAGATTGATATAGCGGTTTGTAAAATTAATATCCTCTATAGGATGAGTTATTTGAAGTCACTATGGGGTATGGTGTTGTACAGGCTCTGAATTACATCTTGAGAGAGAATAAACGGCATTTTTCTGTATTAGAAGTGAGGGTATCCATTTCTCTCTAATACATTGTGAGGGAGAACAAGCGGCATCTTTCTGTATAAGAATTGAGGATATCCATTTCTCTCTAATAAATTGTGAGAGAGAAGAAAAGGCATCTTACTGTATGAAAATGGATAGTTTCCATTTCTCTTTATTACATTGTGAGAAAGAATATACTTTTTCAATTATCTTGTCCACATGTTTTAGCATAAAGATATGTTTGAGGTAATCCTTAAAGAAATGCAGGTTATTCCTAATGTGATAAATGGAATATCAGGAACACAATCACTTACATCACCTGGACATCACGAGGTAATTTTACGGGTAAATCCTATGGCATTCGTATTGAGCTTTCTGGCAATTGTCCTTTGGGGATGTACAGATAAAGATAATGAAATCCATGCTGATTATGCACCGGAGATTGACAACATTGATTTACCACCTGATAATTCGTTACTGAGTGTTTATTTTAGTAAAGGAGTATTTGATCGACTGACGACTATCAGAGTTGGCTCGGTTGCATTAGCAGCTAATGGGTTGGGCAGTATTAATACGACTGACGTCTATCAGAGAGCTTTGGGCACAGGGTTATTATCTATCAATTTGCAGCTAGGCTGGGCGAGATTAATGCCTGTTAGGATCCTGATGAAGTTAATATCTATCAATTTGCAGCTAGGCTGGCAATGCTTGATAGTATTAAAATCAGGGCATATAGGCCGGCAGTTTCCGACTCGAACCAACGGCTGGCAATGCTTGACAGTATTAA
>JBAXYX010000157.1:0-5658 GCA_041670625.1 Lentimicrobiaceae bacterium
AGCAAAACATACTCATAGTTTTGTTGGTTTTAGAATTGATTTATAATGATTTTATACTCAATAAGTCTTTTGTATTTTAGTTTATGACCGGGTTTTGAAAAGGGCTATAATAAAAGGCCTGCCAAAACACTTCGGTGAATGCCGGGCTTATATCCAGGTTTCAGAAAGCACTTCGCCCTGAATACTCACTACTGTTTTTTTAATCGGAATAGTACGTGATGCCTGTTGACGGGCCATATCAGCTAATTGCACCAAGCCTGAACAACAAGGTACTTCCATAGTAACAACCTGTAAAGTATTAATGTTGCTGTTGTTGATCATAGCGGTCATCTTTTCAACGTATGATTCCTTGTTGGAATCGAGCTTCGGACAGGCAATAGCAAGCGTTTTACCTTTCAGAAACCTGTTATGGAAATTGCCCATGGCAAAAGCAACACAATCAGCAGCCAGCACCACATCGGCATTCTTAAAGTATCCTGCCTGCGGGTTTAGCAGGTGAAGCTGGACCGGCCACTGACGGAGTTCAGACGGAGCATCGTTTGTATAGCTTGGCTGATTCTGGTTTATCTTGTCCATATCAATATCAAAGCTTATCGCTCTTGAACCAGGGCATCCGCCTTTGGAAACCTCATTATAAGGTTCAGCTTCACGTTCTTCGAGCGTGATTGCGCCTTCCGGGCAATCACCGATGCAAGCGCCCAACCCATCGCAAAACAAGTCACTTATCAGGCGTGCTTTGCCATCAATAATTTGCAAAGCTCCTTCATGGCAATTAGGTACGCAATTACCACAACCAGTACATAATTCTTCATCAATCTTAATAATAGTTCTTTTCATTACAAGTGGATTCTTTAGAGGATTTCTGAAAGTTTTTTATTCTTTAGATAGTCGTAAAATTCGGAAGTGAATTTACCTACCAGAGGGCCATACACACAAGTCGTAAAAGGACATTTGCCTTCTTCAATACCGCAATAATGTTCATGATATTTCCCGTCGATTGCTTCGTACACATCCAGCAGACTGATATTTGATGGATCGTTAGCCAGCGCAAAGCCACCATGAGGACCCCTGATAGAACTCAGAAAATCATTTTTCACCAGTGCCTGCATCACCTTAGCCAGGTGATTACGAGAGGCATGAGTTAACTCCGCAATTTCGTTCACATTGAGCATTTCAGGGGTTTTAGCAATCAGGGCCATACTATGTATAGCCAGTGAAGCTGCTTCAGATATGTTAATAATTTTTGCCACAGGGTATTTAGGTATTTGAATACGCAAATGTACAAACAAAAATCATTCATGCAATACTTTTCTAAAAAAAAATTTTATTCGAGCCAACAGCAGGGTATAACTTAAATGGTAGGGGAGCCCCCGGCACCTAGTCCCACAGCCACTGCATGAATGCCGGTGCTCCATTCTCCCGCATCTTCCAACAGGATCCACAACCTGACCAACAGTAAATGGTAGGTAGTTCATACGAAGTTCGTACGTAGTTCATACGTATTTCATACGTCCTGACACGTACAAAATACGGATGAACAAAGCTTAAACACCGCGTTAAACTCAAGTGAAGACTGGTTTACAAAAGTTCAGGATGAACCGGCAGGTTTGGCGAAGAACCGGTAAGGGCCGGAAGCAATCATGCTAGTTGGTTTTATGGCGATCAATTAATAGGAAAATTAAGCCGAGATGATAATTCGTGCCTGGATGTAATTATTGGATCCTTTTTTCGGTCACACAAACTTAACCATGTTACTGGCCTTTTGTGAATACTGATAAAATGACGGGCTATTGCACTATTGTCGTTGCAGTATATCCTATTTGCTGAGCATGTGTAATTGTCAACCGGAGTAAAAATGCCGTCATTCTTAACGAAAAGCTTGTAATGCATTTTTGTTCGTTTAATGGAATAAATACCGAACCCCAATATATTATCATACCCAATGATGCTGCTTTTATATAGATCTGAATCTAGAAACAATACTGTCATGTAATGTCGGTGCCTGTCAAGATTTTCTGATGTACTGATTCCCTGCATGATACTATCATACAATTCCGGTGTGACAAGCATGATTGTTTTACTAATCGAATCGCCTGAAGGTAATATATCAAGTGACCTCTTAAACGACAGACTTCCAAAGTTAAATTCAATGACAGCCGCAGTTGAATAAGAATTTCGCTTTGGAGTTGTGCTATGTTTATTGCAGCCGGTTAAGAATAGTAACAATAACTGAAAAAGAAGGATTCTTTTCATGACGCATTTTGATAAACAAATATAAAAAATTAGAGGCATTAACAAAGAACCAAGATTTTTTTTGTCAGATAGTGTTATGAATCCTATATTCAAGTCACTCATGCAACTGAAATAGTGAAAAGAGGCCAAAACAAATATTTTTAAGATAAAGGGAAAGGAAAAGATCCCTTCCACTTTGCCCTAAGGGATAAATGTTTTTTATTTGCCTCTTAAATCGCAATACGATACCATCAGGTCATTATGATGCTCTGCTGGCACATGAAACGGGCAGGAAGTGAAAGCAGACAAAACTCAAGGTAAAACGATTTACTGACCATGTAAGAACTTATGTAACTATTTAGTAAAGAGAGGATCTTCCACCAGAACAAATAGGAGGAAGTCCAATAAGAGAAAACATAGCATGAGGCTCGGACAAAACATCAAGAATATAATAGAAGACAAAACTTAACCCAGCAGCAAATTGCCGAACTGATACGCACGCACTGCTCCAACTATCCCAAGATAGAATTAGGACAACATGAGATTTGAGTGGATACACTCAATAAAATTGCCAAGTATTTAGGAATGACAATCGACCAGATAGTAAATTTTAATAGTGTTATATTGCAAGAGATAGCCGTGTAAGATAAAACCCTGATGGAACAGGTTAAAATGATTCAGAAACTTGAACCTGAAGAAAAAACATGGTTTGTAAAATGGCGGATACCTTCCTAATCAAGAAAAAAATTAGAGATTTCTTTCAAAAAAATGTAGCTGCATTATAACAGAAAAGACGGATAGCTCCGGCTTTTCTGTTATAATGTTTGGTTTATTTTTCAGTCTTGGACGAACTTTGGCTATCTCCATATATTTCTTTCATACTTTTCCTTACTTTTAAATAATTTTTCCGATAAGGATCAGGATATTTTTTTATCATTTCATCAATTTTGAGCATATATTTTGTATAATACTCAATATTACCTGTAGCATTTAAAGAGTCTTGAAATGAATTCAATATTTTAGAATCCATTATTAATTCATCTTTGTCTTTTTTACCTAATTGTTTTTTATTCTCATGCTGAGTGCAGCTTATAATTGAGATTATAAAAAGTATATAAATGCATTTTTTCATTTCTTTCTATTTTAAATTGCTGTTCTATTTAAGTTTAAAATTGTCTGTGAAATTTAAAGAAAACGGCCAAAATATTGGATGAAATACCGGTACAGCAGCTCCTCCATAATCATAACGCATAGTCCACCCTCCATTAATAGTTAAAGAAATATTTTGGCTAGATGGAAGTTTAAATATTGCCATTCCATTTGCTAAGATTTGATTTTGAATTACATTTCCATTTACAATAAGCGATGCTCTAGAACTAAATACCACTTCTCCATCAGAAACTGAAGTGTTTGAACTAGTAGCTCGTACGGTTATTTGTTCTTGGTTTCCACGAACACTAATATTGCATCTGTAATTGGCCATTTGGTATGCACCATAATTTTCGCCGATATCCAATGGAACAAACCCAATTCTATTATGACTTGCATCCATAGAAATCTGGCCACCCCCTCCACCTCCGGCAAATAAACCCTCAATTTCAGCAATTAAAAGGCTTTGCGTTGCTGGTTTATAACCTTCACTATCATAACCAGCTACTAGTCCTCCATCGCTACTATATGAATAATTATTCATTGGGGAATTGCTGGAAACTAAGGCGTATTTATTTAAAGCAGGGAACAAATAGAAAAATAGTGGTTTCTGTGACCTTAATGAATTCACGACATCGGCTATTGCCGTATAACTGCCGGGATTTAATGGAACGTTTGCTCCGGTCATGTAATTACGACATTGACTATATGATCCATTACCGTAAGTGTTTTCAAATGTATTTTGCGACATAACTGACCAATTGCTTTCAGCGCTACGATAGCTATTTGCCCAATAACTATCTGATAAGGATCCACCCCGGCGACCGTAATCAAAATTGCAATACACCTCCCATTGAGCATCCCAGCCTGCAGGTTTATCTTTAAGTCCATCATATCCAGTTGGATCGGTATATATAAGCGGATTGTTTAATACATATGAATACCTGTTATGCCCTTGAGTTGACGATGGGTTTTGTAATAGCGGGTCAGGTGATAAAAATCTTCCCAGAGCAGGGTCATACATTCTTCCGTTCATGTTTATTAATCCAAAATTATCCAAATGTTCATGGCCGGTGTATCCACGGCTAAATTTAGAATAAGCTGGTGCATTGGTATAACTCCATGTTAATGGATTACGTCTGCGTCCCCATGGATCAAATGAAAGAAGTTCGATGGTATTCCCTGATACATCTGTAATCTGATTGTAGGAACCCTGATGATCTTTTAGAATATAATACAGTTGTTCACGACTGGTGGTGCCTTGTTCAAGAATTGCAAATAAGCCATCAGAACCATATAAGTAATGTAGCTGTTGCTCCGCTCCTTTACCTGTTTGCTTGGTTTCATAATCACCCAGATAGTATCTTGTTTCAAGTGGCGTTCCTTGAGTGCTTAATACAGTTTTGATCCTGTTATTATTAGTCCCATAAGTAAACTTTAATTCCACATCTACTAATCCGATTTGTTGTTTAATGGATTTTGTTTTATTAAAAGCCGTATAGGTTATTTCCTGGGCTTTTGTCATCTGGACATATTCAGGCGTTGGATTTGTCACTTCAACTACCTGATGAATTTTATTATTGCTATAATTGAATTGACCGCTATTCGTTACATCACTCTTGCTGTTTATATTGCCATTATCTGCATAATTTATTGTATATTCTTCTGCTCCCACCTGCCAAGATGTTAATCTTGATTTCAACGCTATATCATAGCCGAACGTTTCTGTAAGGTTTTGGATTTCATCTGTTCTTTTTAATAAGTTTCCGGTTGTAGGATCAAAATTAAAAGTCAAATCCTGAATAGTTTGTTCAATACCATGGTAAACCCTGTTAGTTGAAATTCTTGTTAAAAAGCCGTGAGTATCGAACTGATTATTAACTGTCATATTCCCTCCATATAATAATTGCGTTAGTTGTCCTCGCGGATTGGCATTCATTGCTTCCCATAATGTCTCATAATTGGCCTCGTTTCTTATTTGGTTAAGATATCCGAATTGATCATACGAATATAACAATTTTAAACCAGATGGATATTCATAACTATAAATTTTTCCTGTTGTTTTGTTATATTCATAATTGAAGTCAAAGATCTTACCATTTATTGATTCAGTTCTTGTGATTAGTCGACCTAAGTTATCATAAGTAAATGATGTAGAGATAATATTACCTAAATTTAAGCCACTCATGCAACTGAAATAGTGAAAAGAGGCCAAAACAAATATTTTTAAGACAAAGGGAAAGGAAAAGATCCCTTCCACTTTGCCCTAAGGGATAA
>JBAXYX010000158.1:0-5627 GCA_041670625.1 Lentimicrobiaceae bacterium
CAAGCTGTCAGAAAGTAAACTCCGGCTTGAATCCATAAAGCCGTAATTTCTTTGCTGGTTTCCGAAATCGTTGCACCCATTGAACTCATTTTGATAAATCCAAACATGGCGTTTGACGAAGGGAATAGTTCACGTACTATCAGCCATATAGAATCGAAATTTGAAAGAGGCCAGATGATACCGGATAAAAAGAGAAGAGGTATGGAAGTGAAAACATATAACATCATAGCACTCTCCCTGTTCTTGAAGATTACTGATAACGTTAATCCCATAAAAATACACGATAGAATGAACGGAATTATTAAAGTCATGAGCTCCGTTAAACCGGCTGCCTGCCCATATCCAAACCAATAAGGAATCATTCCAAGCATATACACACAAAGAAGGGAATATATCGTGAAATAGGCCGCACTTTTCCCAACTACAAGCCTCAAGGTACCTAAGCGTTTACGGTCTAATGGCACAAGTGTTCCAAAAATATGGCGCTCACGCGCAGTGCCGGCTAAAATTCCAATGGCCAAAACAAGCGTTTGTTGAATAATAAGTATAAGTGCGGCAGGTATGCCATAGCTGGCAAAACCACCTGAGGGGTTTGCCATTGCGTTATCAACCAGTAAAAGTGGCTCAGATGTTGCTTCTGCCTGTTCTTCGGTTAACCCTTGGTTTATCAGGTTGTTAACCTGAATTTGTTTGCCGGTTTCAAGTGTGACAAAATTAGTACCGATCATAAGGGCTTTGTAATAAAGGAAGAATTCCATATCAGCATATGCTGAAACGGTAACCTGTCGGTTTAGTGCAATATCAGAACTAAAACTTTCCGGAATCTGAATGATACCACGTATTTCACGCTTTTTGAATAATTCTATAGCTTCTTCCATTGAAAGGCTTTGAACCGCTACCCTTAGGTCGGGGGTAGCATCAAGATTCCTTGCAAATTGCCTGCTATCGGCTGAACGTGAGAGGTCAACTACAGCTATCGGCAATTCATGTACTACTTCCGGGTAATATATAAATGAATAGAGTACCGGGTAAAGCAGGGGCACCGCAAAAATGACTATGATCACTTCAATATCTGTGAAGATCGCTTTATATTCATGCATCCAGATCCTCAGCATATTTAGTAGCCCGTCCTTTATTTGTGTGTTCGTATTTAATTCTTTCTTTTCCATTTCATGAACTATTATGTTGCAGTTTCAACTGCTCTAATACTGAAAATTGTGCTATTTCCTGGCTGAATATCAACTAATCCCGGTGTACTTTTTCAATAAAAGTTTGATAAATCAGTGCTGATTTAAGTCGGTTAATAATAATAAAAGGTAAAAAGAGAAACAGCAAGAGGCAAAAATAGGAGACGATTGAATACTTAAGCTCAAAACCGGTAAGGATTTGATTCTGGAATATATGCATATAGTGCCTTACCGGGAAAAGGCTTGCCCAGTATTGAAATACAGCAGGCATTGATTCAATAGGAAATGAAAACCCACATAAAGTAAGTGCCAAAATACCATAAAACACGGCCAGGTTTAGAGCATGTCGCATCATCGGTAGTAATCCGATACAAAAAACTCCTATGGCCTGATATGCAAGCACAAACAATAATGAGCCAAACATCAGCCAACCAATACTTGTCTGCATGGGTATCTGCATAACCTTGTACAACATAAAGTTCTGAAACATCATTAAAATAAAGAATAGCAGCGTATAAGGCAATAACTTGCCGGTCAGAGCAACCATGATTGATTTGCCCGAAGTCCGCAGCCACACGCGTGATGTTCTTTCTCTGATTTCAATTCCAATACTATATACCGTCACCATCAGAATAAATAGCTGAAGCATAATGGGCATTATGATAGTTGAAATATATACTGAGTAATTTGTCGTCGGATTAAAAAGTTGATGGATACTTAGCTGTATCGGCTGAACCTGCGACATAATGAAGTCTTTGGATTGCCCCATTGCTTCCCGCTTCTGGATGTTTATCCCTCCCGATAAAGTCTTAAGGGTAAATGTTAAATCCTTTTGTATCAACCCGCCGGCTATTAAGAATCCGTTCTGATAATAATAACTGATAGTGGGTTGTTTAGAAGTCAAAATATCTGACTGCATGTTTTTAGGTAAAACAACAAAACCGTAAATAGTCCCTTTTCTCAACTCCGACATCGCCTCGCTTTCTGATTGCAAATAGCAGGTTACTTCGCTTTGTGAGGTTACATCAATGTTACGGCTAATTTTTCGGGAAGTTGCTGTTTGATCAAGATCCACTATAGCAATGGGCATCTTTGATGGTAACCCTTCTCTAAAAAGTGAGGCGAAAAACAATATAGAAATCAAAGGGAATATCAGCACCACCATAAGATACAGGCTGCGCGACGTCATGCGGTTTACTTCCCGCTTTGCCACTTCCCAAACATTATTAATAAATGAGTTCATTGATTCTTATTTCAAAACCGATGTGTAATAGCACAAATGCATCATTGACAAATTGTCGTTATTCCATAATCAGGGGTTAGTCTTATTTGAGTTGTTTATAATCAACCATCATACTCATACCCGGGCGTAGTCCATCAACTTTTTTAACTGGTTTGGCACGAACTTCAAAGGTTTTAACATCAAAGCTGCCGTTGTTTTTGGTTGCCTTGAATGTAGCATAACTGGCCATGGCTTTAATGTAATTAACTTTAAGTCTGACCAACTGATTTCCAAGTGCCGGAACGCTTGCATCAAATTCTGTTCCTATTTTGATATGGGTCAATTGATCTTCACGAATGTTAAAAACAACCCATATATCATTCAGGTCCACAATGTTCATTATTGGAGCACCTGAACCGACCAACTCACCTCGTTTGGGGAATATATCTGACACTTCTCCATTAATGGGTGAAACAAGCATGGTTTCTGACAAGTATGATTCAACCTCCGAAACGGCGCCTTTAGCACGGTTTACTAATGCCGAGGCAGCAAGTTTATCCTCCTTTTCAGCTCCGTTTACAGCCATATCATATTGGGATTCTGCAGCTTTTGCCGTTGCAACAGCCGCTTTAAAATTAGCTTCTGCTTCATCACATTTTTGTGCTGATACCACCCCGTCTTTAAACATATTCTGTACTCTTTTGTAAGTGGTTTCAGCAAGTTGTACGCCCACTTTAGCTTTTTGCCACATCTCATAAGCACCGGAAATTTGCTCAGCGCGTGCACCTTTTATAGCCTTTTGATTTTGTGCGCTTGCAGCATCTTCTGCCGAATTAGCCTGAATAAGTTTAGCGTCCAATTCAGGACTGTTTATAAATACCAGAGTATCACCTTCAAAAACCGTCATACCTTCACTAACCATAAATTTTTCAATTCTTCCGGGTACTTTTCCTGAAACTCGTACTTCAGTAGCCTCAACCTCACCTTGCAGTATCTCCGGTGCAGGTTTTATAACTATCCATCCAACAATACTAACCACTGCAATAATAAGAATCAGGGTTATAAATGCGATAAGCAAGTCGGAATGTCTTTTATTGATTGTTTTCATTACTTGACGATTATTAATTTGTTAATGATAACTATTTGACTGTATAATTTATTTATTAACGAATATTTGATAAAACAAGATCACCGGTAGCTTTATAGCATTCAATAGCCGATTGGCGTTGTGCAAATATTGCCTGCAAATATTCAAGTTCGGCATTTTGCATCTCTGACTCTGCAGCAAGGCGCTCCGTAATATTTATCATACCCTCGTTATATGATTTCTGTGCAAGGTCGAGAGCCAGGCGGGCAGCCTGTCGTTGTTTTGCTTTATAGGCCACCTGTGCAATAGCTGCCTGATAATTGGTAGTGACTTTTGTTTGGTTTAATTGTAGCAGCTCTCTTGCTTCTTCTCGTGCATTTTCAGCCTTTTTAACTTCCAAACCGGCCTGACGTATCCTGGATGAACCACCTGAACGATCAAATAGCTCCCATTTAAAACCAATACCTGCCAAAAAAGTCGGACCCATATTCATGTTGTCGATTTTCATTCCCATTGCAATAGGACTGTTAAAATCAGCATCAGCATTAAATATATGGTCATAACGTGCTGAAGCAAGAGCCTGAACTTTTGGCAGGTAGAATGATTTCTCCGATTTTAACATGTATTTCTGAGCCTCCACTCCGGCAGAAAGCGCACGTAATTCGGGCCTTTTACTGATATCAGAACCTGATTGAACCCTGACCAAAACCTGCAAATCAGGCTTTAAAGACTCAAATGATGAGGCCGGTTTGCCGGTCAACTGCTCCAGTTTTTGGTTCAGCAACACCTTCTTACTTTCATATTCTGCCACTCTAGCCTCAAGATTAGCTTCTGCTACGGCAATTTTCAAAGTATCAAATGAAGTAGCGAACCCGTTATTTAATGCCGACATGGCATATTTCTTTTCAGCAGCAAGCCTTACTGCCGATTCATCTAAAACCTGTTTCGACTGAATGAGTAAAGCTAATTGGTCATAATAAGTGATGACCTCACTCATAACATCTGCCTCACACTTATCGGACATAGCCTGCTGCACCATAATTTTTTGTGAAAGAGCCTTTGATACGTTCGGAACCTGACCGCCACTAAAAAGCAACATCGTGGCAGTGGCATCAAGCCCAAAATAATTTCCTTTAATATTTCCATCAAGGTCTTTTGAAAATGAAGGTAACGACATCCCTTGTGAAGCCATGAGTTGCTGAAGTTGAGTAATTTCATTACTTAATCCCGCAAGATTTGGAAACATTAAAGGGAAGGCCGGATTAGCCATTAATTCCTGCAACTGTGCTATACTTTCAAAACCTGTTATATTTCCAAATTTCGAGTCTATGGATGTTGAAGCATATAAATATTTACCGCCCAGTTCCAGTTTAGGAATATAAGCAGAACGAACAGCGTTACGCTGGGTTTCCGCCAATTGCCTGTCAATTTCTTTATCTGAAATTTTATAATCTTTCTTTACCGAAAGTTCAATAAGCTCCTTCAGTTCAGGTGATACCTGAATTGATTGTGCATGAGCCCCGACTGCGGCAACTAAAAATACCAGGCTTAGTATGAACAATTGAATTCTTGTTTTCATTTTATTACGATGAGTTTTAACTTCTTAGTTGTTTTTTAGCATTAACAGAATCCGAATTTAGATTATTCGAACAATAGGGTAAAATGGTCGAATAACTGGCAAAAAATAAATCATCTTTTAAGTACGCCATTAAAAAGAATCTGAATCAAATGATCCAGTCTTCGCTCCACATCTTTTTCCTCCACATTCATAAAAAGAGGGATTTCAAGACCCTTTAGAGCGGTCACAATAGCAATAGCAGCAAGGGAAGTATCTTCTATTTTGAAGATATTATCTCTCACGCCTTCGTTCAGGATATTTTCCATCATTTGGATTTCCTCCTGGTCGTATTTCTTCCTTATATTTTCAATGAAGCCAAGATGACTCAGATAATCATCTTTAATGGCGCTATAATAATTTGCCAATTTTTCCATGCTTCTCATTCTGATGAGCACGTGAGCTTTTAACTTTTGCTGCGGACTGCTTGCATTATGAATTCCATGCACTAATTCCTTTCGCAGAATCAGTGCTTCCTTTTCAACAACCGCCTGAAAAATCTCCTCTTTACTCGTA
>JBAXYX010000159.1:0-5623 GCA_041670625.1 Lentimicrobiaceae bacterium
AAAGTAACAGCCCAAGAAGTAGCTCCATCAAAATAACTTGTACCAGTAGCATTAAAATTACCAAGTATTGGAGTAAGAGGGTGATCAAGGTCATTTATTGTAACGGTACACACATTATCACCACCTACTTTTGCTCCTGGTACATCAGAAATCGTAACAGTAAATTTAATATCGCCAGTAAATTTGCCTGCCAAATTAATGATGTTCAATTCAATAAAAGTGTTCATTGTTTGAGCATCAAATGTAACAGTAGCAGCTGCATTCTTAAGAGAGTAGTTAGTGCCCTGCTTAGCAGTACCGTCTTTTACAGTATAAGTTGCAGTAATGGATTTTCCTACTGGGGATCCAAATGTAACTGGGAGTTTTACTACACCGGCATTTTCTGAAACACTGATAGAAGGTTTAGTGAATCCTACGAAAGAATCCTTGTCCTGAAAAGTAGGAATTTCATTCGGCTCACAAGAAGCAAGAAACATTGCTCCTATTACAAAAATATAGAGAAATTTTATTAATTTTTTCATAAAAGTTTAGATTTAATTCGTATAACCTTCATTCTGAACAAGACTCGCATTTACATCCAATTCTCTCTTTGAGATTGGGAGTGCAAACATATAACTATTGGCAGGAATATCCTTTTTCGCTGCAGGACCATCATAATCAGTTCTTGTTATACCTCTCTTTGTACGGGAAGCATCAAACCAATAGTGTCCTTCAAAAGCAAGTTCTTTTCTGCGCTCATTATAAACATTGTCAGCTCCTACGCTGGTATACTCGGCCGCACCTCTTTTTAATGTAATTACATTAAGATCAGATAGTGCCGTAACACCTGAAACTGATGCTCCGTTTATAATGGCCTCAGCCCTGTTAAGATACATTTCAGAAAGTCTGAGTACAATTACATTGTTTACATCAGCAGGTGTTGCTCCTTTACCACTATACTTGGTTGTCCAAAAGCTGCCAGGTGCTTTCGCATCTGTTTGGAAAAGTTCTCCGCGAACATCTCCATCTTCGTAAAGATTTACCAAATCAAGTGAAGCACCACAGTCCGCATAACCTTTAGGACTTGTCATTTGTGTAGGGCCTTCCCAATAAGCATCATACGCGTTTGTTGGTTTACCGTATACATCAAATATTACTTCCCCGGTAAGATGTGACTCAACGCTCCAAACATCAGGAAGTTGTTCTTTTGTCCACATACTAAACTTAGGGTTGTTTATAACCAAAGTAGCATAGTCAGCTGCCTTTTGCCACTGCTGGCTATACAAATAAGCGCGAGACAAAAGAGCTTGAATAGCAGGAAGAGTTACTACTGCTTTTGCATCAGCAACTCCGGTCCTTGCATATGTAGGGTCAATCAGACTTTCTGCCTCGAGCAAATCTACAATCACTTGATCGTAAACCGCCTTAACAGTCTCTCTTGCAGGTTGTTCAGCACCAGTAGGGTCGGTATGCAAAATTATTGGGACACCGGGTTTACTTGAATCAAATGCATATGATCTGGCATATAATCTTACCAGATCAAAGTGCGCCAAAGCACGAAGGAACAATGCTTCTGCTTTTAGATTATCTACCATTTTTTGAGTTACAGTTCCTCCAACTTTACCTTCAATGTTATCTATTACATTATTAACAGAAGATATTACAAAATAAGCTGTGCCCCATAACCCTGCGGTTGTATTTTCATTGTATGAATGTTCGTAAGGAACATACATACGACCAGAATCAAACGGACTTTTTCTTGCATTTCCAGAACGCATCTCTGCGTCAAGGACAAAATATGCTCCATACCAGTTTGATGAAACAAGCGGTGAATATGCACCGGCAATAGCTTTATTAAGACCCTGGTATGTAGACATAGTCAATTCGGAACTTTGTGTCAATTTGGGAGCCTCTTCAAGGAAGCCCTCACAACCAGCAGAAAGAACCACTGACGATAAAATTGCTATAAATATTGATTTTTTCATCTTTTATCTATTTAATATTATTAGAACGATAATTCAAGACCACCAACTATGGTTTTTGTCATAGGGTATATACCTGTTCCCATACCAGTTACACCTCTTTCAGGATCCCAGAAATCAACATCGTGGAAAGTATATAGATTCATTGCACTTGCATATATTTTTAACCCAGATATCTTAATAGCATCTGTCCATCTTTTAGGCAAGGTGTATGAAAGTGTAATGTCTTTAAGACGAGCGTAGCTACCATCCTGAAGCCATCTTGTACTAGCGAAAGTATAAGAGTTATTCGCAACACCAGCAATAGGTTTAGGATTAACAGCCAAATCGCCAGGATTTTTCCAGTAATTTAACCCATTAATTGACTGGTTCATATTCATCTGGTTACCATCTGCATTAATATAACGATTTTCTACAATCAATACCTTGTTGCCTGTTTTAAATTCTATAAAAGCGCTCAAGTTAATACCTTTCCAGGTAACTGATGTATTAAAGCCCCCGATGAATTTTGGTTCAGGAGAGCCTGCATATACCCAAGCACCTTTATTGTAGTCATTTGTCAGAGAGCCATCTGTAGTTTTCCAAAGAGCTTCTCCATTTGATGGGTTAACGCCATAATAGTCTTTCAAATAGAATGTATACATACTCTTACCTACTGTATGCTTCAAACGAGAGTCTCCTGAATATGTAATCTCTGTATTATCTCCAAGATTCTTTAGTTCAGTCTTATTGTAGGCAATATTGAATCCTGCATTCCAAGATATCTCTTTACCCTTAATAATATCTCCTTCAAGTTGGAACTCAACACCTGTATTTAGAAGTTCACCGATATTGAGGAAGTTTGAAGAAAAACCTGATGTCTGAGGGACATTTTTACTGAGGAGCATATCTGTAGTAAGCCTTCTGTAAGCATCAATATTTCCATTGAGTCTACCAAAGAGTCCAAAGTCAAGACCTAAGTTCCATGATTTGTTAAGTTCCCAAGATAAATTCTGGTTGGCTGGTGATGAAGGCAGCATACCGGTATAACCGTTATAGGCAGATGATGCGTAAACGCCATAAGCCCTATATGGAGAAATATTGTCATTACCATTCACACCATAGCTCAAACGTAGTTTAAGCAAATCTACCTCATTAATGTTTTTGAACCAACTTTCATTATGGATATTCCACGATGCACCGGCAGACCAAAATAGACCCCATCTCATGTTAGAACCGAAAAGTGAACTACCATCGTATCTAATAGATGCCTGAGCAAGATATTTAGATTGGTAGCTGTAGTCAGCAATTCCAAAAAACGACATCAAAGTGCGTGCTGAATAGTCATAGCCTCCCTGATCGTCTGCAGGTGTTGAGGTGTTAGGATAAGGTATATCCGGGTCAACATTTGGCGAATAAATAGAATATTCATGATAAGTTCTTCTCATAGCCTCCTGTCCAACAAGAGCTCTTACATTATGCTGATCATTAAACACATTACTATAAGTGATAGTGTTTGAAGTTGTCATTTGCATATATTGAGTAACTGACGACTGCAATGTTGTATTGCCATCAATATCAGTTTCAGGAGACCAGTAACGACGGCCCTCTCCGAATGTTCCCTCAGCAGCGTTTGTTGTTTTGATTGAGAGATTTTTTACAGGAGTCCATTGAAGGAAGAAAGATCCCTGGAATCTGTATTGTTTCTCCCACTGATCATCGTATTCTGCAGTTGCTCTAGGGTTAGTGTTACTGTTTGTTGGGATGTTTATATTGTGAGTACCATCCTCATTATAAGCAGGAATCCAAGGAAGAAGAGTTAATCCTGCAAACGCTGGGTTCGAATAATATAAAGACTGCATAGGTACGTCGTTTGCCAAAGTGTAAGCAATATTGACGCGAGTACCTACATCAAGTTTGTCAGTAAGTTTATAATCCGAATTAACGCGGGCAGTAAACTTAGAGAAGTCAATTCCATAGAATATACCCTCATTCTCTTGATATGAAAGTGATGTATAAAATTTACCTCTCTGATTTCCGCCTGCAGCATTTATTTCGAACTCTTTCATTTTACCTAATCTTGTAAAATGATCCATCCAGTTTGTAATAGGTTTGTCCAACAATGACATAGGACGGTAGTAGTTACCTTGTGGATTGTCTGGGTTAAACTTGCTTTGGTTGGAAGCTGATTCAATTGATTGTCTGTTAAAGATAGCATCTCTTTGAAAACCAAGGAGTTCAGAAGCATTCATAACTCCAAAACCATTGTCATTTGCAAGTCTTGAGATACCATATTTTGCTCTGGCGTTGAACCTTGCCTTACCCTCTTTACCACTCTTTGTAGTTACGAGAATAACACCGTTAGCGGCACGAGAACCATAAACAGAAGCTGCAGCAGCGTCCTTAAGTACAGTAATGGACTCAATATCACTAGGATTGATAGAGGCAATTGCATTACCTGTATTAGTATAGTAGCTTTGGTCACCTGTCATCACAGGAATACCGTCCACAACCCAAAGAGGCTCACTTCCAGCATTAATAGAAGATGTACCACGGATACGAATTTGAGAAGAAGCACCTGGCTGACCAGACGCTGCAGTTACCTGCACACCAGCCATTTTTCCTGCAAGCATCTTATCCACAGATGATACAGGAACCTCTGCTATTCCCTCACTTTTCACACTTGATACAGACCCTGTTTTGGACTCTCTGCGTACAGTTCCGTATGCAACAACCAATACGTCTTCGAGTGCAATTGCAGATGGGCTGATTGCTACGTCCACAACACTACGTTTATTAACGTTAATATCAGCACCTGTATAGCCGATTGAACTGATAGAAAGCACTGCGTTAGGTGCAACACTAATGGAGTATTTCCCATTAACATCTGTTGAAACTCCAGCTTGAGTTCCCTTCACAAATACAGAAGCAAAAGGAATTGGCTCACCTGTAGTTGCATCAGTAACAGTACCGGTTACATTGATGTTTTGTGAAAAAGCAACGCTTGTCACAAAAACCATCAAAACCGATAAGAATAATCTGATTTTTTTCATTTAGTTAAATTTTGGTTAGTAATTAGTTTAATTAGTGTATGATTTTAGTCTTAGTATTCAAAAAAAACATTTTTTGTAAGACAAATATATTAAAATAAAATGTAATACAAAATACAGAATCGGTTAAAAGCTAACAATTACTAGATTTTTTTTGGGTATTCAGGTTCGTAAACCAGAACTATTTTATGTTGCTTTTGGTTTTGTATTGGGAAGGAGTTAGGCCGGTATGCTTTTTAAACGATGTGTTAAACGATGTTTTAGAGTTAAAACCAGACTCATACAGAATTTCCAGGATTGATTTTCTTCCCTCTTTCGTCAGGAGTTCACATGCATATTGTGTTCTGAGTCCGTTTATATAGTCGTAGAACGATTTTTTCTTATACTGGTTTAATATTTGAGAAAGATATCTGCCAGATATCCCAGAAATTTGTGACAAACCATCCAAAGTGAGCTCAGGCTCCAGATAACACTTCTCTTTTTCAACGATTCTGTCAAGTTTCTCGAGATACTCAATAGCGAGCTCCTGAGTAAGATGAGAACCAATGTATCTCTCATCTGTCGGAATTACATTGATAACAACCGGATTCCCGATTGCATTAAAGAAAAGAATGTTGTAGAAAATCAGAAATG
>JBAXYX010000160.1:0-5583 GCA_041670625.1 Lentimicrobiaceae bacterium
TATAGGCTGCCTGTGCTGCCATTCTCTGCGACTGCCTACCCACAAGTTCTGTCCTCATGTTCTGCATCTTCAACTGTTGTTCGGGACTTAATCGCAAGTAGCCACTATCTGCCGACTTGTACAACTTCGCTACTTCCTCGGTGTACTTCTGCGAATCCTCAATCATCTTCTGACGTTGTACAGTCTCTGTGATAGACGGGTCTATTGCAAAGGTTGAAGCTTGTACAAACTCATTTTGTCGTTGGTCTTTCACCTGCTCCATGTACATCCTATTCTGACGTAACATTGCGCTCTGTTGTGCCAACTGCTGCTGAAAGCCCTGTTGACTTGGCAGGGTTATCGCTGTGTTATTTATGGGGAGTTCTGTGAACATATTATGTTAATTGAGTTCCGTTACCTACTAACTTTAGCATACTCGCTATTCCTGCCATTTGTTCGGGTGTCATTTTTGAACCGCTGCCGTACAAACTTTTCATCATCTCGTCAAACTGGTTGCCTTGCTGTTTCATTCCTAATGCCGATGTTATATCCATCATACCCCCAAACAGGTTATTCGCCCCTGCCTGTTTCTGATTGTAAAACTGCTGTAATTCCCGTTGGTATGGCATATTCTCATTGTACTCAAATGCTTGATCTTTTGCCTGTGCCATCATACCTAAAGCCCTCTGTAATCCTTGTACTTGTTGTGCGTTATACTGCGCTCCTTGTACTTCTAAGTTCTGTTGTGCCTTTAATTGATTGCCGTAAGCATCTGTTACCGCTCCCAATGCTGCACCACCTGTGGTAGTTTCTTGTATTGCGTTGACATTCTGCGCTGTGGTACTTGCTAAGTTTCTCTCGATCAAGTCCTGACCGGGTAGTCCTTGTTGCGAAGCTAAGTGCCTCGATAGTCCTACTATCTGACTTAACTCTGATGGTATCTCATAAGTAGGTCTTTCGGGTTCTTTGTTGAACAACATCTGTCCAAGCCCGAATAAAGACTTACCACCGCCTAATATTGCTGATATAGTTAAAGGATCAATCATCTCTTTGCTGTTTGTTTCCAAGTTGAATAGATAGCATCATATATTTCATCTATTGTCGAACCACGTAAATTGTCAAGCCTGCGTGTTTCTTCTATATAGTTGTTTTTTAATCGCTCTGCGTTTGCACTTAAAGCTGTGTATTTTACCGAACCTTGTCTCTCTGATTCTGCCTCTGCTAACTGCCAACGGATAAAAGCCAGTATTGAAGGTTCTGTCGTTAATGGTATCGCTGTTTCTTCTGTCATGGATATTCCTGTTGACTTGTATGTCAATGTGACAGGTACTTTTGGCAGTCCGTTAATTACAATTCTTCGGTTGTGTTCTTCTACTGTGTAGTAGTAGTCGTTTCTGCCACCACCCGTTCCAAAGAATACGTCATACACTTGTTCTTGATTGTCGCTATTAGTAGGAACACCGTTGACTTCCAAAGTTGGCGATATAATACTTCCATCTTTGGTCAATATCCACTCCCTACCTTTGTATTTGACAGATACAGATATATAACTCATGTAGTCGTCAGGTATAGCTATACACCCTATTCTGTCCATCATCTGGGTGTACTTTCGGGCTGTACCCAAGTGGAACAGGTTGATCTCCCTGTACCCGTCTATGGCAAGCCCTACCACTCGCTTGTAGTCAGCTATGGAACGTTGAGTACGTGCTAAATACTTAACGGCTATTTTCTTAAAGGTGGTTATTCCGCTGTAATCCATATCGTATATATTTACTTCAATATACGAAAAGATAGGCATTAAAAAAGCGGGACATCACTGCCCCGCCCTGAAGAAAAAGGAGAACTTTATAATTTCATCTTCTGTTGCAATTCCAAGATAACCTGTTCTCGTGGTCGTCTGGTGAACTTGACTTCATACTTCTTACACAAATTGGTTATACCTTGCCATTCCATGCATTCAAGTTCCTCTGCCGAAGTAACCGTTACTTCGCCCTTATCCAGTCCCTTAATTATGGCATCAACCGTTTCCTGTGCTTCTTTATTTGCCAGTAAATGGTTTGCTAATCTGGTCTTTGCCGACTGTGTGTTGATGGTATCTGTCGGGTTCAGTGCCATGAACTTCATGGAGCTCTTGGTGAACTTCCAACTAAAGTCCCTGTTGTCAATGTAGATTTCATTGGCATCCATCAACGTCTGAACGTCTGCCAGTGGTTTGAGCATCTTATCTGTTCCACCTACGATGTTCTCAAAGAACTTGATACCGTCTTTAGATACTGCTTCCCGCATGGTAATTGCATCGTAAATGGCGTTTCTCAATACACCGATTGACATATCAGAGGTATTTGGAATGCCAAACGCCTTTGCAATCTCTGTTAACTTGGCGTGGTCGTCATATATTGGCGATGTTTCGTTGTACAAGTAGTACATATACTTAGCCATGTTTGTCCTTGCATCTTCAATGTCCTTAGCTTCAGCTTCCTTATTCTCTATTACAATCACCCCGTTTTTTACATAAGGGCAGAACAATGAATAGTAGATAGCTTTTTCTATGTCGTTCAAAGACAATACAAGCGCACCGTTGAACCATTCGCCTTTAGGTCTGTAAGAGATATTCCCCACTGCATCCTTTTGAGCTGTATCACAAAACACTACAAGGTTTGACCCCTGTGAGTTATTGATCAATACTTTGAATGGTGTGAATGCTCCCTTTTTACCTTCTTTTAGTTTCTGTAAGGGATTGATACTCATTGTACCCCTTCTCCAGTTCAGCCTCATTCCTTTTCTTAATAAAGGCTCTAACCGTTTTTTCTCTGCGATGATCTGTTTTGCAATTTCATTTGTCTGTTCGCCTGAGAAGTTTACTTTTTCATCATTTATATAAAACATATTGTTGTTGTTTTTGAGTTAAAAATAGGGGAGAGCCTAAGCCCTCCCCGTGATAAATTAAGAAGTACGTTTGATAATCAACGCCTTGTTTGCTTCCATAAATGGGAAACCTACATTACTCAACCAGTGAGTGTTGTTCCCGTCTATTTCTGAAATGGTCGGCATATTCAAATTCTGCTGCATGAAACCGTCCATACCTGCGAACATACCTACAATCCTCTTACGTGAATATCCACCAAGTCCTGCGTGTGCCTGATATAAGTTAGGCAGGTTTAAGCCACTCTTCGGGTCTTTGTACATACTCATAGGGAACATCATTGCTGCGTCCTCTAATTTCATGTGTGAGTTACCTAAAAGCTTAGGATTGGATAAGATAGGGTCTTCTACAAAGCAGAATAAGATACCTGATTTCTTAACGAGTTTAAAACCGAAGTCAAGAAACATTCCCGGCTGTCCGTTAAGTGTATGCTCTGCCTGTAAGAAAGATTCAGGGAGTGAGCCTGCTGTGCCGTTTACCTTGTCGATGAAGTTGTTCTCTGCCTTGCGCAAGAACGAACCACCGCCCATTACAAGCACAACGTCAGAAGTGATACCCTGTGATTTAAGGTAGGCTGCTGCTGCGTCAAGGTCGTCTACGTCCATACCGGTAGATGAAATACCAATCTCACCTCCAAGACGGTCAATCCAATCCCATACACCAATAGTCTTGCCTACGGTGTTATTTGCACCGCTAATAGCTGAAGCCTGTGTGATAGAGTTGTTGTTTTGCTGACCCATCCACAATGCCATAGATTCTTGTTGATCTAACAAGAACTCGCCTCGTGTAAGTTCTGCGTTGAAAAGTCCTACTCCCTGTACTTCTACCCATTTCTGACGGGCAAGTTCCATACCTCCGAAGCCGATAGCCTCTTTGAATATCTGTAAGAAGTGTTCTCTTTCAAACAGTCCACGGGTGGTTGGGGTTGTACCTCTTGTTTCAGGTGCAAAGGCACTTGAACCAATAGTTACTTCTACGCCTGTTGCGATATGTCCTGCTGCAATTTGGGCAGACATGGTAGGTGCATTGGTGTTATACCTCTTGAAGGTCAATACCGTGTTAGGTGCTGTTCCTACGATAGAGGTTAAACGTGCCTCTGTGAAACCTGTGATGGTATCACCAAAGAGTACGTTGAAGCCTACTCGTGGATAGATGTTACCCTGACTATCGAAGTCGTCAGCGTCAAGAGTAAATGATACTTCCTCTATTGAAATAGGGGTTACAGTACCTATCTTGATAGTCCTGTGGGTATAGGCTTCTTCCTGATGTTTAATACTGTCTCCTGATACCATAATTGACCTGCCTGCGCATTTACGCAAGAAGTCCACAATGGTAAAGCCCGCACCGTAAGTGTGATACAACTCCTTTATGAGTTGAGGGGTGAAGGCAAAATCATGCATCGACTTGATTACTGCGGTCGTTGCTGATGCGATTGCTAAGTTGTCTTGAGCCATTTAATTTTAAAGTTTAGTTACAAATTTTGGTTTTAAGTGCTCCCATACCTTCTGTTCGGCTGCCTCTGTTGACCCTTCCAATGTTGTCTTTCCATCACCTGTTACCTTATTTGGCCCCTGTGCGTTGTGAAGTTCCCTCCATTGCTGCTCGGTGGTCTCGGCAATCTTGTTGTTGGTGTAAGTCTTGACAATCTTTGAAAGGTTGTTTACAAGATATGCGTTCTTCAAGTCCTCGACTATGGCTGCCTTAGCTGCATCGGTTACTTTAATTCCTTTAGAGGCAATAAAGTCCAACGTCTGTTGTGCTTTACCTGCCACTTCTTGCTTGTAAACATCGTCTATTGCATATTCAAAGAGGACTTCTTCGCCATCTTTGAGTGCAACTTTGTCTAATTGAGTTGGTAGTGTGTCCACGAATGGTTTCCACTCGGCTTTTGTCTGCTCGGATTGTTGCCTTAACGTCTCCTTTTGAGCGTTCATCATCGCCTCTGTATCTACCGCTTTAGGTAACTCTACCTCGCTGCGTAAACTATTGAAGGTTTGTTTGAGATTCTTTGATTCTTTCTGTATGCGGGTTTGTACGCCTATGGGTAAGTCTTCAAACTTGTCTGTCGAAAGATCAATACCGTAGGTGGATTCTATTTCCGCTATGGCTTTGGCATCACTCTGGTATATATCACCATCGGTTAAGCGTTTGCCTAATACGAGAACTTCTATGTCAGTTAATTTGGTTGTGTCTCCTAATGCTTTTGTCAATACTGATGCGTCATAATCAGGGTGTTTCTTTGCTAACTGTTCCCTTACATAAGCATCTTCAGAACTGAAATAGGATAATGGATTAACCTGTTGTGATAACAGTTCGTTTTTTTCCTTTAATTGATTAAGTTCCTGTTGTGTAGCTTCGTACTTTGTAGGATAGTCTTTAAGCTCACCGTACTTAGTGAGGACTTCCTTAATCTGTCCTTCAGCTTCTTCTCTCGTTGCCGCTTCTATTCCCAAACCTTTGTAGTGGGAAACATAGTCGAAGTCAGTCTTAGTTTCGACTGCATCGGTTTTTGGTTCTTCTTGGTTTGCGTTAGGTGTTTTTGCCTTCTCCGCAAATTCATCAAGCATTGTGTCTATACTCTCCATAGTGTTATTGTTTTTTATAACTTGAATATACGAAAAGATTACTATTCAAACAACATCTTTAAAGCGCATAACTATCACCTATGTGGACACAAAAAA